>JABHUX010000044.1 GCA_018658635.1 Alphaproteobacteria bacterium | reverse complement strand
TTTTTACAAATTTTTCACAAGATCATCTAGATTACCATAAAAATTTAAAAAATTACTTCAAAGCTAAGCTTTATCTTTTTAGTTCTTTATTAAAAAAAAATTCTTACGCTATTTTAGATACTGATATTCCTGAATATTTCACATTAAATAAGATTTGTAAAAAAAGAAAAATAAAAATTCTATCTTTTGGATCTAGTGGAAATGCAATTAAAATAATTTCTCATTATTTTTTAGGAAAAAAACAAATAATAAAAATTAATTTTTTAAATAAAATATATAATATTAAAGCAGATCTAATAGGAGACTTCCAAATTAAAAATTTATTTGCAGCGATGTTAGCCTCATATTTATCTATTAAAAATTCAGATAAAATTATTAATATATTGTCAAAAATAAGATCTGCGACTGGTAGAATGCAGTATGTTGGCAATCAAAAAAAATCTGCTGTAATCGTTGATTATGCTCATACACCAGATGCTTTAAAAAAGAGTCTTAAAACATTGGCAAAACAGTTTAATAAAAAAATAGATGTTGTATTTGGCTGTGGAGGCGATCGGGATAAAGGAAAAAGATATAAAATGGGCAAAATAGCAGAACAATTTGCTTCTAAAATATATCTAACAAATGATAACCCCAGATCTGAAAATCCTATTTCTATTATTAAACAAATTAAAAAAGGCTGCCCAAGATCAAAGGTTATATTAGATAGAAAAATAGCAATTAAATCTGCTATTAAGAATCTTAAAACTGATAGTATTTTATTGATTGCTGGAAAAGGACATGAAAATTATCAGATTGTAAATAATAAAAAAAAATATTTTTCTGATCAAAAAGTGTCAAAATTTTTCTTAAAATAAAATGACAACGAAGCTTTATTCAAGCGAGGAAATTAATACAGTTTTTAATTCAAATCTAAATAAAAACTTATTTTTTAATAAAGTTGCAATAGATAGTAGAGAAGTTTCAAATAGAGGAATTTTTTTTGCAATCAAAGGTAATAATGACGACGGACATCGATATGTTAAAGAAGTATTAAAAAATAAAAATAATTTAGCCATCGTTAGCAAAGGACCTAAAAATGAAAGATCAATAAGGTCTCAAGATACTTTAGAAAGTTTAAAAGATTTAGCATCTTACGCAAGACAGAGAAGCGAAGCTAAGATTGTAGCTATAACTGGTAGTTGCGGCAAAACTTCCTTAAAAAATTTGCTAAATAGTTCATTAAGCAAAGTTGGGAAGACGCACTGCTCACCAAAATCTTTTAACAATCATTTTGGAGTTCCTTATTCTTTAGCTAATTTAAGTTCTGATAATAAATATGGAATCTTTGAACTGGGAATGAGTTCAAAAGGTGAGATTGATAACCTTGTTAATTTAGTAAAGCCACACATTGCTATTATAACTAATATTGGTCCAGCCCATTTGGAAAATTTTAAAAATATTTATGGGATCTGCAATGCAAAAGCAGAAATTATGAATGGTATTTATCAAAATGGAGTTATTATTTTAAACAAAGATGATAAATTTTTTTATTCTTTAAAAAAAATTGCGGATAATAAAAATATTAAAATATTAACCTTTGGTTTTTTAAAATCGGACATTCAGATTAAAAAAGGTTCAGGAAAGGTGTCTTTTAAAATAAAGAATAAAATAATTAATTTTAAAATAAATAATTTTAATAAATCTTATTTATATAATGTTGCCGCAACATTATGTGTTCATTATTGCTTAAATCATAATATAAATTTACTAAAGAATAATTTTAATAATTTTAAAATTCCGGAAGGTAGAGGAAATGAAAAAAATATTAAAATTAAAAACAAAAAAATTCTTTTAGTTGATGATAGTTATAACTCTAATCCAGCCTCTCTTAATGAGGCAATTTATAATTTTTCATTAAGAAAAAAAAATAGCCAGAGAAAAATTATAATTATGGGTGATATGTTAGAGCTTGGCAAAAAATCAAAATATTATCATCAGCAAGTAGCTAAAATATTGAACAAAACCAATATAGATAAAGTTTTTTGTATTGGTTCGCATGTCAGGCACACTTATCAAAAGCTAAATCATAGTAAAAAAGGGTTATTGATTAAAAACATTAGTTTTCTCAAAGAAAATATTTTCAATCTTTTAGAGAATAATGATATTTTGTTAGTTAAATCATCCAATAGAATTGGTTTGTTTAATTTTTTTAAGAAATTTTAATAATGCTTTATTTTTTTTTTAAATATTTTTCTTCAGAAGTTAATGTTTTTAATGTTTTTAAATATATTACCTTCAGAACTGGAATTTCAGTTGCCACTTCATTAATATTTGTACTTTTAATTGGAGAGAGCTTAATTGCGAAGTTAAAAACATTTCAAAAATATGGTCAGCCTATTCGTGATGATGGACCTTTATCTCATATTATAAAAAAATCAGGCACTCCTACTATGGGAGGATTAATAATTATTTTAAGTATTTTATTTTCAACTTTGTTATGGGCCGATCTAACAAATAAATATGTTTTAATATTAATCTTTTGTTTATTAAGTTTTGGAGCAATAGGTTTTATTGACGATTATCTAAAAGTTATAAAAAATAACTCTAAAGGTATTAGTGCTAAATTAAAATTTTTTTTGCAAATTTTAAGCGGTATAATTGTTATATATTTAGTAATTTTAAATACTGAACCAGAATTAAATTATAAAATTTATTTTCCATTATTTAAAAATTTTGTCTTAAATATTGGAATTTTTTATTTTATATTTGGTTTAGTAGTTATTGTTGGATCGTCTAATGCTGTTAATTTAACAGATGGCCTTGACGGACTTGCGATTGTTCCAGTCATTCTTGTTGCCCTAACTTTTGCATTTATAGCTTATGTTTCGGGTAATATTATTTTTTCAAAATATCTTCAATTAGCTTATATTAAAAATACTGGTGAAATTTGTATTTTTTTAGGGGCAATAATAGGAGCTGGCCTAGGATTTTTATGGTTTAATTCACCTCCAGCTAAAGTTTTTATGGGAGATACAGGTTCTTTATCTTTAGGTGCAGCTCTTGGAGCTATTGGAATTATAACTAAACATGAAATAGTTTTAGCAATCGTGAGTGGACTCTTTGTGCTAGAATCTTTGTCAGTTATTATACAAGTTGCGTCTTTTAAATTAACAGGAAAAAGAGTTTTTCAAATGGCGCCTTTACATCATCATTTTGAAAAAAAAGGTTGGAGTGAATCTACAATTGTAATTAGGTTTTGGATTATAGCGATTGTTTTTGCTTTAGTAGGTCTTGCATCTCTTAAATTAAGATAATGCTTTCACTAGAACAGTGTAGCAAAAAAAAATTTTTAGTTTTCGGTCTTGGTATTAGCGGTGATGCAACTTTATCTCAATTAAAAAAAAATAATGCTAACGTTGAATGCTGGGATGATAACAAAAAATTAAGAGAAAAATTTAAGAATAAATATCGAGTAAGCAAAAATTGGTTTAAAAATAGTTATGATTTTATAGTCATATCTCCAGGAATTAACATTTATACTCATCCAAAAAAATTTTTTTTTCAGAAAAATAAAAACAGAATTATTACTGATCTAGATTTGTTTTGCAGCTCCATTAAAGATCAAAAAGTAATTATAGTAACAGGTACTAATGGTAAATCTACCATGTCAAAATTAATCTATGATTTGTTAAAAAATTCAAAGAAGAAAGTTTATATAGGAGGAAATTACGGAACTCCGGTTATGCATTTGCCATACAAAGAAAAATCGGCAATTTTTGTACTAGAACTCTCATCCTATCAGTTAGACTACTCAGGGCGTTTGCCAAGCTCCGTTTCAATTTTATTAAATGTTAGCCCAGACCATATTGAGAGACACGAAAGTTTTAACAAATATATTTCGGCTAAGCTTAGAATTTTTAAAGGATTAACAAAAAGAGGCATTGGCTTTTTAGATTTGAGTAATGACAAAGAGTCTAAAATATTTAAAGTTTTAAAGTCTGAAAAATATAATCAAAGAAATATTGAATTAATTAGAAAAAATATTAATCACTATATTAAAGATGATTTAATTAGCCCTCCGCTAAAAGGACTTCATTTTAAAAATTGTCTTTATATTGCATTGCAAATTGCAAAATTGTTTAAAATTTCAAAAAATATTTATTTAAAAACTATTAAAAATTTTAAAGGACTTCCACATAGACAAGAAATTATAAAAACAAAAAATAATTTGACTTTTATAAACGATTCTAAGGCAACAAATTTTTCATCAACCGAGGTAGCTTTAAATAATTATAAAAACATTCATTGGATAGTTGGGGGGCTTCCTAAAGCAAAAGACAAGATAATGGTTCACAAATATAAGAAATCTATATTGAGAGCTTATATTATAGGACGAAATATAAATTTTTTTCTAAAACAAATTAAAAATACTGTAAAATGTAATATTAGTTACTCTCTTGAGAACGCATTTTTATCAGCTTTAAGAGAGGCCAAAAATCACCCTAATTTAAAACAAGTTATATTATTAAGCCCTTCAGCTGCTTCTTTTGATCAATATAAAAATTTTGAACATCGAGGTAATACTTTTAAACAATTGGTAAAAAAATATTCATGATTGATTTTGGCAGAACCAACACAAATCAACTTGCTCTGTGGTGGAGAAATATTGATAAACTACTTTTTATTTTAATAATTTCTTTAATATTTTTAGGAATATTTTTTGCTTATACTTCCACTTCTAATATTGCTTCAGAAAAAATATACAAAACAGATTATCTTTTAATTGCAAAACATATTTTGTTTGTATTTATTAGTTTTTTAATTTTAGCTTTTCTATCTTTATTGGACGCAAAGCAAATAGAGAAATATTGTATTTTAGGTTTTATTATTACTTCTTTTTTATTGTTATCTGTCTTAATTTTTGGAGTGGAAGTTAAAGGCTCTAAAAGATGGATAAATTTAATTTTTTTTAGATTTCAACCAGTAGAAATTTATAAACCTTTTTTTGTTTTATTGTGCTCTTTAATTATTTCTAATTCACAGATAGGAGAACTTAAATTAAGAATTTTTTATAGTTTTTGTGTGTTATTTTTCTCTTTATTATTATTACTTAATCAGCCTGATGTTGGTCAAAGTTTATTAATCTTTTCAGTTTGGCTAATTTTAATATTTGTTTCTGGAGTTAGCATTGTTCTTCTTATTTCTTTAGGTTCTGTAATTTTTTTAGGGATCGCATCAGCAATATTATTATTTAGCGAAAGGTTTTCTTATATTTTTAGAAGGTTAAGAACTTTTATTGATCCTAATAAAGGAGATAACTTGCAAACACAAAAAGCATTAGAGGCAATAAAACAAGGTGGATTTACAGGAAGAGGAATAGGCGAAGGGATATTGAAAGAGAGAGTTCCTGAGGCACATACTGACTTTGTCTTAGCAGTGATTGGAGAAGAGTTTGGTATTTTGATGATATTAATAATTTTTTTAATAATAACTTTTATTTTTTTAAGAGTTTTTTCTCAATTTAATAGTGAAAACAATCCATTTAGAAAATTAGTGTTAATAGGTTTGTCTTGTTTAGTTTATTTACAATCTATTATTAACTTAGGAGTTACTTTAAATATTCTTCCAAACAAAGGAATGACTTTTCCATTTATAAGTTATGGTGGATCATCCATGATTGGCTGTGCAATAATATTTGGAATATTACTTTGTTTTACTAAGAAAAAATTATCTTAATGAAAAAGATTTTAATCTGCACAGGTGGGACTGGTGGGCATATATTTCCAGCCATATCACTTGCTCAATATTTAGAAAAAAAAAATTTTAATGTAGATCTTATTACTGATTA
>JABHUX010000043.1 GCA_018658635.1 Alphaproteobacteria bacterium | reverse complement strand
TATCGTAACTATATTTCCAAAAATCTTTACTAGTTTGATCCTGATCTCCTGTTTCAAATTTTTTTAGGTAATTTGATATAAAAATTAATAGATAGATTGAAATAGTTAGAACTAAAATTGACCAAAATGCTTTTGTTCCTAAGATGAAAAGTAAAATTATTGCTCCAGTTATAAGAATAAATGGATTTTTCATTTAATCATTTTTCTAATAATTAAAAAAATTGAAACCAATATTAGAGGTAATAAAATAGCACCTATATAACCATATTCATCTAGCACCCAATTCAAAATAAAAAGAAAACAGACTATTCCAGCTAAAACGGATAATAAATAAGTAATAAAATTTTTTGTCATATAATTACTATAATTTAATTAGAGTATAATTTCATTAAATTTAAAATTATTTTTAATTTAAGCTTAGTTTAATTTTTGGAGCATTTTTTAGAACAATATTTGACGAAATCCCAATTTTTTTCCCATTTTTTTCTCCAAAGAAATTCTCTATTACAATTAAGACAAATCTTTTTTGGTAATTGATTTTTTTTTCTCAAGTTATTTAATAACTTTTAAATATTTTTTAGAATGTCTCTTTGAAATAATTTTTAATATAGAGCTGAGATTATCAGAGCTTTTAATTATTAAGCCACTTGCATCTTTTAATTGATATTTATTTTTATCCTTTTGATTAAGTTTTTTTAATATTTGAAAAAGGGGATTTTCTGTTGCCTTTCTATAGATCTCAAAACTAATCATTGTTTTGCTCATATAAATTCCATAATCTTTCCATTCTCCAACAGAGACCATTGACCCATAAAGATTTAGAATTTCTTGAAGTTCTTTTTTATTAAAAAAGTTTTCTCTATTAAGATTATTGTTCTTAATTAGATGTAGTTTCATTGATCAGTCCTGTGTTTTTGAATAAGAGATACTTGCATAATTGTAAATATTAAAGTGATTGGCAATAGTCCAAATACTTTAAATTGAACCCAAAAGTCTTCGCTTTGTGTTCTCCATACAAGTTCATTTAATATCGCTAGAAAAATAAAAAAATACATCCAACGTTTATTTAAAATATTCCAACCCTCATCTGAAATTTTAATTGATCCATCAAATAATCTTTTTAGCAAAGGTTGTTTTAAAAATATTTGTCCGTATAAAAGAACAACTGCAAAAATTACATTTATAATTGTAGGCTTCATGTAAAAGAATATTTTATTATCAAAAATAATTGCAAGTCCCCCAAATATACTAACAACAACAGCGCCTAATATTGGTATTGTTGGAATTTTTTTATCTATTCGGTAAACAAAAAATACCGATATAATAGTTGCAATAATTAATGGAAGTATTGCATAACTCATTCCATATTTTCGGTAGAAATAAAAAAAGATTAATAACGGACCTATATCCAAGAAAAATTTTATGAGACCTTTGTTCATTAAATTTTTAATAATTATTTATATAATTATTTTAAACTTTAATTCATCTTTAGCAAAAGAATTTAGATATGACGTTCGCGCTTATAATCTGAATGTTATGGAAATTAACTTTAATATTGACGATGAAATAAATAATAAAATTACTTTTAGCGCCGAAAGTGTGGGTATCGTTGGATTTTTTGTAAAAGTTTTAGCAAAATCTAAAGTTGAATTTAATGATAAAAGTAAAAATACTTGGAAGTATGAATATCGTTATGACAAACCCACAACCAATAAATATAGACTAAATAAAATCAATTTTTCTAAAGAAAAAGTTCTTAATTTTGAAACTGATCCACCTAGAGCTGAAGATTTAACTAAAAAAATTCCATACAATAAAGAAGACTATTTTGGTGTGATTGATCCAATCTTTGCAGTTAAGAAATTATTTTTGATTGATAAAAAAAATCTTGATTGTGATAAAAAAATTAAGGTTTTTGATGGCAATATTTTTTATTACTTAGTGATGAAAAAGGAAAATGTGCAGATAGATTTTGATTCAATTTTTTCTAATTATAAAGGTAAATTACAAAAGTGTATTCTAACTTATCAACCAATATCTGGTTATATTCCAGGTGATCCAAATACTCCCGAACAATTCAAAGTAGATCTTTATTTTGGAATTGTTGGGGATAACTATTTTCCAATTTATGCGACAACTAAAGGAAAAAAAGGAATTAGACTTAAGATGTATTTAGACACAATTCAGTGAGCTATTGAATTTTTTACAAGAATCACTACTTTAAATTTTAATGTTAGAGAAAAAATTAAACAAAGCCAAATTCTCAATTGGAGAAGTGGTGAGACACCGTTTGTTTGATTTTAGAGGTGTGATTTACGATGTAGATTTTCAATTTAATAATTCAGAAGAGTGGTATCAATCAATTCCAAAAGCAGCACGTCCTAGAAAAGATCAGCCATTTTATCATTTGCTAGCTGAGAATGATGAGATCACTTATGAAGCTTATGTCTCAGAACAAAATTTAGTAGGAGATGATCCAAATGAGCCTGTAAGACATCCTTTAGTTAATGAAATATTTAGAGGAAAAAGAGGAAATCTTTACTTTAAACCATCAAATTAGTCATAATTCTTACTGCCTTAATTATAACAATTTTAACGCAAAAGTTAGACAGATTATTTTATTATATTCTAGTTAATACCTAACTGAGTTATTTTTGATCCCCAATCTCCCTTATCTCAGTTAGGTAAACTTCTAATCTCCCCCAACATGTAGTAAAAAAATCTACTTAAATGTTTGGAATATTTAAACCCAGAACTTTTTTTAATTTAGCCAATACTAGTATTTTTTGGTTAAAAATAATTTTCGCCTTCGCGCTTGTTGTTGGTTTAATTTTGTCATTAGTCTTTTCCCCAACTGATTATTTACAAAAAGATTCGGTAAGAATTATGTATGTTCATGTACCCTCTTCTTGGATTTCTTTATTTATTTTTTTAATTATTGGAATTTCATCATTTATAAGTTTAATTTTTAAAGTTAGAGTTTTTTCAGTTTATGCAAAAAGTTTAGCACCCATAGGATTAGTTTTTTCTTTAATATCTATTGTGACAGGATCATTGTGGGGTTACCCAACATGGGGAACTTTTTGGAGTTGGGACGGCAGACTAACTTCAATGTTTGTTTTGGTGTTAACTTATATTCTATATGTTTCTTTGTGGTCGTTCATAAAAAATTATAATTCAGCCGAAAAAATTACTAATATTGTTGGCATAGTAGGATTAATAAATATTCCTATTATTAAATTTTCAGTTGCATGGTGGAATACGCTTCATCAACCAGCAAGCATTACACTAACTGCCGCACCCACCATACATAGTTCAATGCTAGCGCCATTACTTATTATGTTTTTTAGTTTTTGTATTTTATCTCTAATTATTTTCTTGATTAGATATAAATATGAAATTATAAATTTTAGAGTTAACAAAAAATGATTTCAAATTTTTTAAATATGGGTGGTTATGGTTTGTACATATGGTTATCATATACATTTGCCGCATTATCTTTAACTTCTCTTTATTACTTTTCAGTTAAAAAACTAAACTCTATTAAAAATATCGAATATCTTTATCAGTCTGAAAAAATTGAAGAAGTTTCAGTTTCAGCACAAGCTAATAGGTCTTAGTTTAATATCTAATTAAGTCCTGATATTTCCTTAAAAAATTTCTTTAAATACAATTATGATTTTTAGCAAATCTACAAAAACTAGATTAAAAATTTTCTCTCTAATAGTAATTGCTGCATCGATAATACTTTTCTTTATCTATAATAATTTACAAAAGAATGTGGTGTATTTCTATGCGCCACAAGACATAAAAAATTTAACAGATACACCTTCCAATAAGATTAGACTTGGAGGTTTAGTTAAAGAAGGTTCGTTAAAGAAAAATAATAATACTTATGTTTTCATTGTTACTGATTTAAAAGATGAAATTTTTGTTGAGTATAGGGGTTTACTACCCAATTTATTCGTTGAAGGGAAAAGTGCAGTGGTTGAGGGTGTTCTAAAAGATAAGAAATATTTTATTGCAAGCACGATACTTGCAAAGCATGATGAGAATTATATGCCACCAGAAGTTGCTAATAGTTTGAAAAAAAATAAATTAAATAAATAATTATGGCCGGTTATATAGGTAATTTAGCTTTATTTTTTTCTTTAATATTTAACGGTTTTTTAATTTTTTCAGCAATTAAAGAGATAAGAAGCAATAACTTTAATAATTTTAAAATAATTAATTTTTGCAATAATAGTATTTTTTTTTTATTATTAATTTCATTCTTAACTTTAATATATTGTTTTACTGTTTCTGATTTTTCTAATGTAGCTGTTTATCAAAATTCTCACACCACTAAGCCTTTGATCTATAAAATATCAGGAGCGTGGGGCAATCACGAAGGAAGCATGGTATTATTTATTTTAATATTATCATTATTTTCGTTTGTATTTGCCAGAACTAAAGTTAGTGAAAAATTAAAATTTTATACAGTTTTTTTTCAATCAATATTAATTTTAATTTTTTTAATTTTTTTAATTTTAACCTCAAATCCTTTTGATCAGATAGATCCAAAACCATTACAAGGTCTTGGCTTAAATCCCATTCTACAGGACCCGTTACTTGTGATCCATCCACCATTTTTATATTTTGGTTATGTTGGTTTTTCTTTAGTCTTTAGTTTTGCGCTTGCAGGATTAGTAACTAATAATTTTGATAAATCATGGAGTAAGGTTGCAAATTTTTGGATTATTCTCCCTTGGTCCTTGCTTACTATTGGAATTGGTCTTGGATCTTTTTGGGCTTACTACGAATTAGGTTGGGGAGGATATTGGTTTTGGGATCCAGTTGAGAACGCATCATTAATGCCCTGGCTTGCTGCAACTGCTTTAATTCACTCTAATATCGTAACTTTAAAAAAAGATAAATTACATTCTTGGACAGCATTACTTTCTATTTTTACTTTTATAATGAGTTTACTTGGAACGTTCTTAGTTAGATCCGGAGTATTAAATTCTGTGCATGCTTTTGCAAACGATCCTTATAGAGGCGTATATATTTTAAGCACAATTTTGCTTATTACCTTTTTTTCATTAGCTATTTTTATTATTAAAAAACCTAAAAAATCTTTGTATGGAAAATATTCTTTTTTTCAGAGAGATAATTTTATCTTAATTAATAATTGTTTTTTAATCTTTTTTCTTTCGGTAGTTTTGGTTGGAACAGTTTATCCTATTATTTTAGACGCCATCAGCGGGAAAAGTATTTCGGTGGGTCCTATTTATTATCATACTATTTTAGCTCCTTTTTTATTTGTATTTTTATTTTTTATGTCTCACGGCCCTCTTCTTAGCTGGAATAAAGAAGATAAATTTTTACAAATAAAAAACTTTAAAATCTTCTTTCCAATTTCTATTGTGATCTCTCTAGTGATTATTTTTTGGTTTTTTGATTATAAAGACATCATTTTAATATTAGGCTTGTTGTTTTCAGTGTACTTAATTGTTTCAATTATATTTGATTGGATTACACAAAAAAAATTAAGCTTCAATTTTGGAAGATTAATATCTCATTTAGGATTTGGGACATTGATTTTTGCCATATTCATTAATGCTTATTTATCAAAGGAAATTAATGCAGCGATGAAGGTGGGAGATGAAATTAAAATTCAAGAATTCATTATTAAATTTAAAAGTATTAATAAAATTAAAAAAGAAAATTATGAGGAGGTTTTTGGGAATTTTTTAGTAACCAATAAAGAAAAACAAGTCGAATTAACACCCTCCATTAGAAAATATGATCGGCCAGTCCAGTTTACTTCCGAGACCAGCATTAAGACTAATTTTATCGTAGATTATTATTTTGCGATTAATTTGTCAGAATTTGAAAAAGAAAAAATTATGGTTAGATTTTATTATAAACCTTTAATGTTTTGGATTTGGCTTTCTATACTACTAATTGCTTTTGGCGGAATTTATCAAACATTTAGATTGAGAAATGAAAAACAAATATAAAATTATAATTCTTGGCATAACAATTGTTATAATTTTTATTCTTTTTTTGAGAGTTTTAAATTCTAATAAAACTTATCAACCAAACCAGATGATTGGTAAAAAAATTCCAGAATTTATCTTAGAAGATCTTCTTAATAAAAATACAAAATTAGACAGTAATATTTTATCAGGTAAAGATTTTGCTATTCTGAATATATGGGCATCTTGGTGTATTCCTTGCCGGATTGAACATCCTTTTTTAATGGACCTAAAAGATAAAAACCAAATTAATATTATTGGCCTCAATTATAAAGATGAAAGTATGAATGCGAAAAATTTCTTAAAAAAATATGGAAATCCTTATAGCTTAATAGGTATTGATAAAAAAGGAGAAGTAGCAATTCAATTAGGTGCCTACGGGGTTCCCGAAACATATGTTTTAAAAAGAGGAAAAATAATTTTTAAACACATTGGTCCACTGAATGAAGATGCAGTTAATAAAATTTTAGAACTAAAAAAATAATGAAAAAATTTATTTTTATTATTATATTTTTTATTTTATCTTCTAATGTTTTTTCTGCAAATGAAGAATTAAAGAATAAAATTTATAAGAATATTAGATGTATTGTTTGTCAAGGGCAGTCGATTTATGAATCAAATTCTGATTTTGCAATAGATTTAAAAAAATTAATTTCTAAGAAATTAGATAATGGTGAGAATGAAAAACAAATTTACGAATTTTTAATAAGTCGTTACGGCGAGTGGATTGTCTTTAACCCAGGATTAAATCTTAATAGTTTAGCCTTATGGTTATTGCCTTTATTAATTTTTATGATTGGTGGATTTTTAATATTCAGATTAAATAATAAGGAAAAAAAGTAGAATCTTTATTGCATTTCCTTCAATTTTATTAAATAAAGGCTCATATAAATGAATTCAAAACTTACTAAATTTTTAGGGATAATTTCCTTGTTATCAATCACTCTAGTTCCAACAGCTAGATCAGAAGGCTTAACTTTTTCAGTTGGAAAATTTGATCATAACGATAACAAAACAAACGCAGGAATGTTTCAATTAGATTATGATTTTGACAAAACACTTTTTGGTTCTCCTGTAGGCGATTTCAAACCTGTTGTAGGATTTTTAGTAACAGATGATAATGCAAAGTATGGTTATGCAGGCGTTAGATTAGATTATAAATTAGCCAACAATTTAGTTTTAATTAGCCCAAGTTTTACACCGGGAGTTTTTGGTAAAGGTGATGGAAAAGATCTAGGCCATAATATTGAATTTAAAACACAAGTTAGAGCGGCTTTTAATTTAAGTCCAACATCTAATGTTGGTGTTTCTTACAGTCACATTTCAAATGCTAG
>JABHUX010000042.1 GCA_018658635.1 Alphaproteobacteria bacterium | reverse complement strand
GATGGTAAGAAATTTTTTTTAACTCCTGAAGATAGCATACAAGTACAATTAGATTTAAATTCTGACATCGTCATGGTTTTTGATGAATGTCCTAAATATTCAGCTGAAAAAGATAAAATAAAGAAATCAATGGATTTATCTCTTAGATGGGCTGAGAGATGCAAAAAGAAATTCGGAACTCAAGAATCTAAATGGTTATTTGGAATAACGCAGGGTGGAATTTTTCCAGATCTTAGAAAAGAATGTTTAAAAAAATTAATAGATATTGGCTTTGATGGATACGCATTAGGCGGCCTTGCTGTTGGTGAAAATCAGTCTGAGATGTTTGATGCTGTTGATGCGGTTAAAGATATTCTACCTAAAGATAAACCCCATTATTTAATGGGTGTTGGTATGCCTCAGGACATTTTAGGAGCGGTTAAAAGAGGGATAGATATGTTTGATTGCGTATTGCCAACTCGATCAGGAAGGACAGGGCTTGCATTCACTTGGAATGGAAAAGTAAATATTAGAAACGCCAAATACGCAAAAGACGAAGACCCTTTAGATAAATCAATAGATTGTCCTGCTTAAAATTCTTATTCTAAAAATTATTTAAATCATTTAGTGAACTCGAATGAGATACTTGGATCGATGCTACGCACTTGGCATAATATTGCCTTTTATCAGGACTTAATGAAGAAAATTAGACAGGCAATAAAAGAAAATAAATTTGAAGAATTCTATAAAAAACACTTCGAATTGTTTAATGAGGCAAATTAAAAATTGCTTTCAGATGCAGTTTAAACTATATAAAACCTTGCATTAATGGGCCCGTAGCTCAGTTGGTAGAGCAATTCCCTTTTAAGGAATGGGTCACAAGTTCAAATCTTGTCGGGCTCACCATTTATTGTAATATAAATACCAAAGACCAAATCGCACAAAAAATAGTAAATACTATTAATAATTTAAAGTTAGAGTTATCTTTTTTATTATATTCAAAATATCTCACTATTAGACTATTTTTATTAAGCAAATTTATTTTTTTTAATATTGTTATAATAAAGAAAGATATGAAAATTGAAAAAATTGAAAAATATATAATCCAGAAGACGTTCTTCATATTTACTTATTAAAATTTAAAAAATTACAGATTTTGAATTTTCGGGTATTCAATTTTTACTTTAGGAATCTGCAATCTTAAATCATTAATTCTAGTTCCAGAAGAGGGGTGGGTGCTTAAAAATTGAGGAGGCTCTTTTCCTTTCATTTTTTCTTGCATACGCTCCCATAATTGAACAGCTCCTGCAGGATCGTAACCAGCTAAATTTGCAAAAATTATACCAAGATAATCTGCCTCAGATTCTTGATGACGACTAAATGGATTGAAAATACCAAGTTGCACTATATCCATGCCGGTTGTTTGGCCGACAGTATTTCTTGTTCGAGAAATTGCTCCACCTAAAGCAATATCAGCAGCCATGCTTCCAATATTGATTGCAAGGGCAGCACTTGCTCTCTCTAAAGAGTGTCTTGCTACAGCGTGTGCAATTTCATGTCCCATAACAGCTGCAAGTCCGTTTTCATCTTTGGTAACTTCTAAGATTCCACTGTACACTGCAATTTTTCCACCAGGCATACACCAGGCGTTTAATGTTTTTGGATCGTTAATTAAAATATATTCCCAATCATAATTCTGTGTTGGATCTTTTAAATTATGACTTTTAAAATAATATCTAATGGCTTTTTCAAGCTTTTGACCTACAGCAACGATCGGATCCAATTGATCTTTTTCTGTGATTAATTTAGCTTTTTCTTTAACTTGCTTGTAAGCTCCAATTGCTTGGCTGTTGATCATGGACTCTGGCAAAGCTGTAAATTGTGGCCTTCCAGTAATTGGAGCAGTAGAACATCCTGCTAATAAAAAACCACCACAACAACAAGTGGTTAGGGATAAAAAATCTCTTCTATTTATATTCATTAAATTTTAAATATTTTACTTGTGAATTTAGACAACAAAATGTTATTTCTAGTTAGTTTATCATGAAATCTTCAATAATTACAAAGCTCAGAAACTATTTTTTAGCAGGAATAGTTACATTAATTCCGATATTTATAACTGTATATTTAACAGTTGTTGTTATCGATCTTTTCTCAAAGATAGTGCCAGATGCTGTAAATCCAAATAAATATCTGCCCTTTAAAATACCAGGATTAGAAATCTTAATAGCACTTATTATTACTACCTTTATTGGGATGATTTCTCTAACTTATTTTGGAAAACAGTTTTTATTGTTAGGTAAAAATTTACTAGAGAGAATACCTATAGTTCGCTCAATTTATTCAGGAGTTACACAATTTACAAAAAGTTTTCAAGAAGAAGGATCTACAAGTAAAAAAGTAGTTCTTATTGACTT
>JABHUX010000041.1 GCA_018658635.1 Alphaproteobacteria bacterium | reverse complement strand
TGATTTGGTTTGGATCATCAGCAGGCGTTGCAGTTTCTAATTTATTTCCTGAAGCAAAATCTGTAGGCCGTTGGGTGAAAGAAGGATGGCACGTAACATTAGCTTATATTCTTGGTTTTATTGCTATTATGTTAATTTGGGGATGGCACCCAATACATATTCCTAGTTAGCTTAGAAAAAAAATATATAAATTTTTCTCACACTCAAAGCAGTTATTAGGCAGCCAACAACAGTTAAAATCATTTTAACACTCATTCTCGAAGTGGCTTTTGCAGCATAAGGAGTTATTAAAAAACCACCAATTATAAGCCCAGCCAATGCTTCCCAGTCTGTAATTTTAACTAAAAATAAAAAAGTAGTTGCTGATGCTAAGTTAATAAAAAATTCAGAAGCATTAACAGTTCCAATAACTTTTCTTGGCATCATTTTCCCACCCAATAAACTTGTTGCAACAACTGGACCCCAACCACCGCCTCCAGCGCCATCTACAAATCCACCAGTTACTGCAAGAGGTAAAACAACTGAATTTTTTTGTTTAATTTGTAATTTGATTTTTGCATAAGCTTTTGTAATTAGAAATATTCCCATAAATAATAAATAAATAGAAATTACGATTGATAAATAAGCAATTTTAACTTTAGTTATTACTAAAGCTCCAAGAATAGCTCCAATGATTCCAGGTATGAGAAGTTTTTTAAATAATTTAGTATCAACATTTCCAATTTTCCAGTGATTTAATCCAGACGATCCTGAGACAAAAATTTCAGCTATATGAATATAAGCAACTGCTTTAATAGGGGAAATTCCATAACCTAGCAAAAAAGCTGTACCTGTTACTCCATAAGCCATTCCCAAGCTTCCATCGATAAATGCTGCAATCGATCCAAATAATAACGCCCAGAAAAACAAATCACTATTAAAAGGAGTTACATCCGTCTCACGATAATAGGTTAACATTGCTACCGCAGAGAAAACTAATAGACCAAATAAAATTCGAAATACTCTATTGCTCATTATATAAATTTATTATTTTTCAAATAATGTTATTAGTTAATAAGCATGTTTCAAGTATTAGATAAATTTAGAAAGCCAATATTTGTGCTTATTGCAGGCTCTATTCTACTAGCACTTGCATTTGGCATTAGACATTCTTTTGGAATTTTTTTGATTCCTGTTAGCGAAAAAAATCAGTGGGGTAGAGAAGTGTTTGCAATGGGTCTTGCCTTTCAAAATTTAATGTGGGGAATTTGGCAACCTTTTACCGGTAGAATTTCTGACAAGATTGGAGCCGGTCTTGTCGTATTTGTTGGAAGTATTCTTTATTCTCTAGGTTTATTTTTAATGGGTTTCCTTTCAACCAAAACAGGATTTGTTATTGCATCAGGAATTTTAGGAATTGGAATATCAGGAGTCACATTTCCAATCTTTGGAGCAATTAGCAGATCTGTAACTCCTGAGAAAAGAAGTATTTCAATCGGAATTGCAATGTCGAGTGCGTCTCTTGGACAATTTATAATGTTGCCAGCATCATTAGCATTATTGCAAAACTTTGGACCAACTTTAGCCTTTGGAATCTTGTCTATTTTTACGCTTGTAATGTTAGTTCTTGCAGTTCCTATGTTTGAAAAGCCAATTCAACAAACAAGCGCTCAAGATTTATCTTTAACAGAAATATTAACAGAAGCCTTTAATCATAAAGGATTTTGGCTGTTATGTTTTGGATTTTTTGTTTGTGGTTTTCATATTCTTTTTATTATGACACATGCTCCTGCATTCTTAATTGACAGAGGTCTATCACCACAAATTGGGACTATTGTTTTAGCTTTAATAGGATTATTTAATATTTTTGGAACTTATTATGCAGGATTTTTAGGATCTAAAATTAGAAAGCCTTTAATTTTAAGTTTTATCTACGCTTCACGTGCGGTGATTATTTTAATTTTTATTTTATTTCCAGTTTCAAATTTAACAGCTTATGTATTTGCATCTTTAATGGGAATACTTTGGCTTTCGACAATTCCACCTACTCAAGGAACAATTACTACAGTTTTTGGTGTTAAAAATATGAGCATGCTTTATGGAATTGCTTTTTTATTTCACCAAGTTGGAGCTTTCTTAGGGGGTTGGTTGGGAGGTAAGGTTTATGACGTGACAGGTTCTTATGATATTGTTTGGTATATTTCAATTGCACTTGGGGTATTTGGAGCAATTATTAATTATCCAATTGAAGAAAAAGCAATAACAAGATTAGAAAGACAAACAGTATGAAAAAATCAGTAATTTTTTTATGGGTTAGTTTCGCTTTATTTCTTTTAGCAGTTGCTTATTCTTATCAAACCAAAGGGATGGAGCTTTATTTTTTAATTTCTAAGCTTTGTTCTTAATTATTTTTTATTATTTTCAACCCAAGTCAAGAATATAAAAAAAAGAATAGTTCCAATAATTCCAACTACAAAAAGTATTAGACCAGTAATTAAGCTCATAAATTTTTTATTTTTTTTGCGGTATAAATACTTCTATAATGTCTGAGTAATATTTTTTTAAATATTCAACAAACTCTTCTAAAAGAATAAAAAAATCAGCAAGTTCAGGATTTTTACTAAGTATATACTCTCTGTTTTCAAAGCTAAACGCTATACCAATTATAGAAATAACCAGAATAGTTAAAAAGATTTTATTATAATTTGTTTTACTTTTATTTTCATATTTAATGGGAATATAGTTTTTACTAGATTTTTCTTTTATTGGTTTTTGATTTTTAGCTTTTACTTTTTTTTCCTCTTCTTCTTTAATATGATTTTCTCTTAAAACTTTAAATTCTTCAGAACTCGCTGGTTCTTGAAACCATTTTTGATCACAAACTCCACACTGAACTACTCGACCATTAATACCAATTTCTTCAGCTTTGACTGCAAACTTATATTTTTTACAAGCGCACTCAATAATCATTTAAAAATAATACGGTTTAATATTAGAATATCTTTAGCATTATTTACTACTAATAAATCATATTTTTTTTTCATCTCATTTATTTTTTTTGATTCTGGATTATTTATTATTT
>JABHUX010000040.1 GCA_018658635.1 Alphaproteobacteria bacterium | reverse complement strand
GGATCTAATGATTGAAGCATTCCGTTAATCGCTCCATCAATTACTTCGCCCTCATTAATTTGTTTAAAGTATTCTTTATTTATTGTTTCAAGAATATCTCCAAATAAATCTAGTTTTTCATAAAGAACATCTTTTTTTTGTGAAAAGACGTTTTGCGAGAATAAATTTAAAAATAAAAACGTAAGTAAGAAGTAAATTTTTTTCATTATTATTGTCTATGGTAGGGATGGTTTATCATAATAGTAGCGCATCTGTAAATTTGTTCAGTTAGTATTACTCTAGTTAAAGAGTGGGTAAAAGTAAGTTTGCTCAGACATATTTCTTCAAAACTGTCTTTGTTTAGGTTTTTTTTAAAACCCTCTGGTTCTCCAATAATAAATAATGTTTCTTTAGTAGATGAACTGATTAGTTTCTTTAATTTTTTGCAAAAGTTTTCAGTATTAAAATCCTGTCCATTTTCACTAAGAAATATAATTTTTTTTTCTTTTTTACTTTTTATTACATTTTCAAGTTCTTTTTTTGAAATATGTTCAATAGCAAAACTTGTGATGCCGCTATTTTTTAGACTTTTGAGTCTGCCCTCATATCTTTTGCACAGCTCATTTTCTTCATCTTTGTTTAGCCTTCCTAAACAAAGAATTTTAATTTTCATTAAACAAATATTTTTTGATTCGGAATAATATCTGCCCACATTTTTTCCAACTCATAATTTTTTCTTTGTTCATGGTGAAAAATGTGAATTATAATGTCAATTGCATCAATTAGTTTCCAGTTGTCACTATCTTTACCCTCAACCTTACAACCCTTAATTCCCATTTTTTTTAATTCTTCAATTGTATTTTCAGAAACAGACTGAATGTGCTTGGAAGATGTTCCGCTAGCAACAATCATGTAGTCAGCAATAGAACTCTTGTTTGCAAGATCAATAGTTACAATGTCTTTTGCTTTATTATCATCAAGAATTTTAATTATTTCTTTTAGAAGGGCTTCTTTTTTTTTAATTTGCATTAACTGTTTTTTTTATTTTTGATGATGAAACATTCATACCTTTTGTGCTTAAAAAATACCATCTATGTTGTTTGTCTTTAGAAACTAAATTTAAAGATTTGTACTTTTCGAGCTTTTTCGCAGCTATAGAATTTAATGATTTTATTGAGAATTCGGGTCTATTAATCACAATGATGGATAGTTTATTTAAGATTTCATTATATTTTTTCCACTGATTAAATTTAACAAAACTATCAGCACCCATAATAAAATAATAATTATGATTTGCAGATTTTTTAATTATATAACCTATATTATCAAACAAGAAATTTGATCCAGTTTTTTCTTCCGTATATTGGATTTTAATTATATTTTTATTTTTTTTTACAAATTCATTGCATAATTTTATTCTATGAAAAACATCATCCATTGAGTTTTTCTTTTTTAAGGGATTTTTTTTTGTAATAAGCCATATAACTTTATTTAATTGGAATTTTTTGATTGCTTCCAATGAAATATTTAAATGTCCGATATGTGGAGGGTCAAAAGTTCCGCCAAGAATGCCAATTTTCATTATAATTTAATAACAAAGATTAAGGTCTAATTTGTCCATTACCTTTTACTAGATATTTATAAGTTACTAGTTGCTCAAGTCCAACTGGTCCTCGAGGATGTAATTTATTTGTAGATATTCCAACTTCTGCTCCAAAACCAAACTCATTTCCATCAGCAAATTGAGTAGAGGCATTATGCAAAACTATTGCGCTATTAACTTTAGATAAAAATAATGAAGCATTTTTTTTATTATTAGTAACAATGCTATCAGTATGACAAGTCCCGTATTTATTAATGTGCGCAATTGCTTCATCTATCCCATTTACTATCTTCACTGAGATTATAGAGTCTAAATATTCGGTCCTCCAATCCTGTTCTGTTGCTAAAGAAATATTATAATTTGTATAATTTTTTTTGGTAATTTGATCGCCAATAATTTTACATCCACTTATACTTAATAATTGTAATATTGGTTTTAGGTGAGTTTTTACACAAGCCTTATCAATCAATAAAGTTTCTGCGGCACCACATATACTAGTATTTCTCATTTTAGCGTTCAGCGTAATTTTTTTTGCCATATTTAAATCTGCGTACCTATCAATATAGACATGACATAATCCCTCTAGATGCCCAATAGTTGGAACATTGGACATTGTCTGAACTTTTTTGACTAAATTTTTTCCTCCTCTTGGAATAATAACGTCAATAAATTTTTCCATTTTTGAAAGCATATAATCAACTAATTTTCTATTTGTGTTATTAATTAATTGAACACAATTTTCGTTAATATTATTTTTTTTTAAGGATTTTCTAAAATATTCAGAAATAACTTTATTTGTCTGAATAGCTTCGCTTCCACCCCTTAAAATAACTGCATTCCCAGACTTCAAACATAGAGTTGCAACATCTGATGTAACGTTTGGTCTAGATTCGTATATAACTCCGATAACACCAATAGGAACTGTGTATTTATTAATTACCATTCCATTAGGCCTTTTCCATTTTGATATTATTTTTTGTGCTGGATCCCTGAGCTTAATGACTTCTTGGACAGACTTAATTATATAGTTAATCTTATTTTCATTTAGAATTAGTCGATCAATTAAATTTTTGCTGAGACCTTTTCTGTTTGCCTTTAAAATATCAATCTTATTTGCTTTTAAGATTTTTTTTTTATTTAATTTTAGATTTTTATAAAAATCTGTAAGAATTTTATTTTTTTTGTTTTCGTTTAATAGCGATAAATCTTTTGATGCGTTTAAAGCATTTAAACCTATTTTATCTAAATAACTATTGCTCATAAATTTAATCGGTTTGATGAACTAAATTGTCTATATGAACCATTTCTCCTCGGCTAACATATCCTAATATTTCTTTAATTTTATCAGTTTTAAACCCAATAATTTTTTTAGCATCCAAACTAGAGTAAGCGCTTATACCTGTTGCTATACGTTTATTTTTCAAATTTATAATATAAACAGCGTCACCGCGATTAAAATTTCCTTCAATTGCAGTTACTCCTATTGGTAAAAGACTTTTTCCGTTTTTTAATGCCTTTTCAGCACCTTCATCAATCATAATCGAACCTTTGGTTGCAATTGAATTTAAAATCCATTGTTTTTTTGCATTCAAGGATGATGATTGAGATTCAAATAAAGTATAATTTTTATTTTTAATAATATTTTTTATAGGATTATTAATCATCCCGTTTGTTAAAATCATATCACAGCCAGACTGCATACAAATTTTTGCAGCCTTAATTTTAGTTATCATTCCGCCAGTTCCATAAGAGCTGATGCTTTCAGAAGCGAGCGCTTCTATAGACTTATCGATGATTTTTACTTTTTTAATCATTTTTGCGCTCTTATTTTTCTTTGGATCAGCAGAATAAAGTCCATCAATATCTGAAAGCATGATTAAACAATCGGCGTTGCATATTTGAGCAACTCTTGCTGCTAGTCTATCATTATCACCATATCTTATTTCTGATGTCGCAACTGTATCGTTCTCGTTTACAATTGGTATTACAGACATTTTTAATAAGTTATTAATCGTTTCTTTGGCATTTAAAGATCTTCTTCTTTCCTCTGTATCTTCAAGAGTAAGTAATATTTGAGAAATTTTTATTTTCTTCTTTTCAAATGCTTTTTTAAAAAGATTAATTAATTCGATCTGACCAATGGCTGCTATTGCTTGAAATTGGCTTAATTTTGTTTTTTTTTTATTAATTTTTAATAAATCACAGCCAAGAGCGATTGCTCCCGAAGAGACAATAATAATTTGCTTATTTTTTTGTATTAAAAAATTAATATCCTCTATTAATTTATTAAACCAATTTTTTTTTATTTTGTTTTTTCCATCAAAAATAAGACTAGAACCTATTTTTATTACAATGGTTTTGTATTTTAAAATGTCCATTTAAATAGCTCGCAATAAATTTTTTATATTAATTTTTTTTTCAACAGATATATCATAAACTTTTTTCTTAATTTTTTTAGTAAAATTCATTATTTTTTCTTTCTTTTCTTTCTCATCTATTAAATCAATCTTATTAAATACAATAAGTTCTCTTTTTTTTATTAATTCAGGGTTAAATTCTTTAAGTTCATTTCTAATAATGTTATATTTATCAACCAAATCGTCCTCATTAATATCAATCATATGAATAATGCTTTTGCATCTTTCTATATGTTTTAAAAATTTATCGCCCAAGCCCGAACCACTATGAGCACCCTCAATTAGACCAGGTATATCAGCAATAATTATTTCTTTATTATCAATAAAAACAACTCCAAGATTTGGGTTAAGAGTTGTAAAAGGATAATTGGCAATCTTTGGTCTTGCTCTTGTTGATATTGAAAGCAGACTAGATTTACCAGCATTTGGAAAACCAATAATTCCAACATCAGCAATTAATTTTAATTCAAGCCAAAGTGTAAATTCTTCTCCTTTTTTTCCATAAGTAAATTTTCTTGGAGATCTATTAGTCGAGCTTTTAAATTTTGAATTACCAAGTCCACCATTACCCCCTTTAGCTATGACATATTCTTGATCCTCTTTTATTAGATCAAATAATAATGTTTTTTTATCTTCCTCATATATTTGGGTTCCAACAGGAACTCTCAAAATTAAATCTTTACCTGATAGTCCTCTTTTATTATTTCCAGAACCATTAAATCCATTTTGAGCTTTATGATGTTGTGCAAAACGATAATCAACCAAAGTATTTAAGCCATTTACGGCCTTGACAATTATTGATCCTCCGGCACCACCATCGCCCCCATAAGGTCCTCCAAATTCAATAAATTTTTCTCTTCGGAACGCAACGCAACCATTTCCTCCATCTCCGGCCTTAATCATAATTTTAACTTGATCTAAAAATTTCATACAATCATATTATTGATTATTAATAAAAATCTCAGTTTAAAAATAAACCGAGTTTATTGAGGGATTACTGAAATGTAAGTTCTTCCGAGTTTTTTCGTCTCGAATTTTACTACGCCGTTTACTTTAGAAAAAATGGTATGATCTTTCCCCATACCAACATTATTACCTGGGAACATCTTTGTTCCTCTTTGTCTCATAATAATATTTCCAGCAATCACGGATTGGCCGCCAAATTTTTTAACGCCTAGTCGCCTTCCAGCACTATCGCGACCATTTTTCGTCGATCCACCAGCTTTTTTTGTTGCCATTTTTTATTATCTATTTTTTAACAATTACTTTAGCTTCAATTTTTTTTTCTGAAGTTTTCTTTTCTACAGTTGTATTTTTAGCTTCAGCTAAAAGTTTTCCACTTTTACCATAAATTTTTAAAATTTTCACTATTGAAACATGCTGTCTATGTCCGCGTTTTCTTCTTGAATTTTGTCTTCTTCTTTTTTTAAAGATTATAACTTTGTCATTTCGTGTTTGTTTTAAAAGTTCCGCTTCAACATATGCTCCATCGACCATTGGAGAACCTATTTCGGTTGTTACATTGTCTGTTGTTAAAAGAACCTCTTTAAATTCAAATTTTTTACCAGCCTCATCATCAAGTTTTTCAATTCTAATAGTATCATTAGTTGACACTTTATATTGTTTACCGCCGGTTTTGATTACTGCAAAAGTCATATGTAATTTCTTTTAGATCTGGGCAATATATATAGCCACCTTAGCTTGTCAAGATTGCGATTATGCCTAAGTGTAATGGTTTTTAGAAGTTATCTTTTAGATCCCTAATCTTCTTGAAAAAATCCACTTCATTTAGATCTTCAAATCCTATTCTTTTTTTAAACTTTAAATCATCAAATTTTAAAAAAACATTTAATTTGATCTCATCGCTTAGATTACAAGGCACGCTAGGTAATTTATTTTTAATACTATTATTTATTTGTGTATATTTTTCTTTTAACTCAGAATTGTTCTTATCTATTTCCATACAAAATTTTAGATTATTAATTGTATATTCATGTCCGCAAAATACTTTTGTTTTGTGTGGTAGTGATTTAATTTTTTTTAAAGAATTTATCATTTCTAAATAAGAACCTTCAAACAATCTTCCACAACCAAAAGAAAATAAAGTGTCCCCTGTAAAAACGGACTCTTCATTTTTAAAATAGTAGAATATATGACCAGATGTATGACCAGGAACATGTTCCACCAAAACATCAGATCCTTCAAAATTCCAGATCTCTTTGTTTTTTAACAATATATCAATTCCTGGAATTCTATTTTTGTCTTTTTCAAAACCTAATATTTGTGAATTAAATTTTTTCTTCAGTTCTAGATTTCCACCTATGTGATCTTCATGATGATGGGTATTTAAAATATATTTTAGATTTACTTTATTCGTGTTTAGAAAACTTATAATAGGGGCCGCTTCAGATGGATCAATAACACACGCACTTTTAGTTTTTTTATTTTCAACAATATAAGCATAATTGTCTTTTAGACACGGAATAATATGAATATCCATAATTAAAAAATAATTAGTTTTTTTTACTAATTAAAAAAATACCAAATTCAGAATAAAGATTTTTTATTTCCAAATTTAAATTTGAAATTGCAGAAGATCTGTTCTGAGTTACCGCGATTGATTTAATTATATTAATTTTATCAGCATGACATAAGTCAAAAAAATCTTTAATAGTGCACATATGCAAATTAGGTGTGTCATGCCATGTATTAGGTAAAGTTTTTGTAACTGGCATTCTTCCTTTAAGCAGTAAACTCAATCTAACTTTCCAGTATCCAAAATTTGGAATAGAAACAATTGCATTTTTGCCTATTCTTAAAAGCTCATGCAAAACTTTTCTAGGTTTATAAAAAGCTTGAAGAGTTTGTGTTAAAATTACATAATCAAAAGATTGATCTGGGTAACTGATTAAATCTTTTTCGGCATCACCTTCGACGACGGAAAGACCTTTGCTTAGACTTTCTTTAACTTTTTCGTGGTCAATTTCAATGCCTCTAGCATCGATTTTTTTTTCTTTTTTTAAGTGAAGAAGAATACTCCCATCACCACAACCTACATCGAGAACTTTCGTAAGTGGTTTTATAAAATCTATTACTATTTTTGACTCTAATTTCATTTAAATTAAAAAACACATTGAAGTGATTTTTACCTCTTTAGCTGTTTATGTACGCTCGCAATTCGGTAAATCAGCGCAGATGATTTTTATCTTAGTCATAATTTATTGTCAATTTATTCAGTTTTATTGACTGTCCTATTGTTGTTTTTAAAAATTTTATAAGATTTATTTTTATAATCAGTATCAACCATAATAGCATTGTGTTAATTAAAAATAAAATCAGCAAATATTTATAAAAATATGGTTTTAAGATTTAAAAATTTTAATAATTTAAAGTATATAGGTGGATTATCTCAGATAAAAAATATTAAAGATCCAATAAAACTTTCTGCTAATGAATCTGCTTTAGGACCTTCAAAAAAAGCTATCACTGCATTTATAAAAAACAGCAAAAGGTTATCCAGATATCCAGATGGAAACTCAAATATTTTAATTCAGTCCATATCAAAAAATTTAAAATTAAATCCTAATAATATTGTTATTGG
>JABHUX010000039.1 GCA_018658635.1 Alphaproteobacteria bacterium | reverse complement strand
TAGTTGGAGTATTTATTGCTTATCTAAATATTGATGCCGCTAAAAAAGTTTGGAATAGCGTTAAGTAAATACTAAATTTTAAGATAATTTAATTAATTTAATCTTGGCAGATCGGCATTCATAATTTTCGTCCAAACTTCAACAAAGTCTTTTATGAATTTTTCTTGATTGTCATCTTGTGCGTATAATTCTGCGTAAGAACGAAGAATTGAGTTTGACCCTAAAACTAAATCTACGCGAGTTGCAGTAAATTTAACTTTATTCGATTTACGCTCAATAATATCGTAGCTATTTTTTCCTGTTGGCTTCCAAGTGTATTTCATATCCGTTAAATTAATGAAAAAATCGTTAGTTAAAGCTCCAACTTTATCAGTGAAAACTCCGTGTTTTGAATTTTGAAAATTTGTGCCTAACACTCGCATACCACCAATTAAACAAGTCATTTCTTTTGCAGTCAGCCCAATTAAATTTGCTCGCTCTAACAATAATTCCTCAGGCATAACCGAATACTCTGCTTTGACATAATTTCTAAATCCATCATGTAATGGTTCTAAAACTTTAAGAGAATCTGTGTGCGTTTCTTTTTCAATTGCATCACCTCTGCCACCTCTAAATGGAACTTTAACTTTTGAACCTGCTTTTTTAATAGCTTTCTCAAGTCCAACAGTTCCAGCAAGGACAATAGTATCTGCAATTGTTGCGCCTGTTTTTTTTGCAATTCCTTCTAAAACTTTTAATGTTTTTGCAAGTCTTTGTGGTTCATTCGCCTGCCAATTATTCATTGGTGAAAAACGAATTCTTGCTCCATTGGCTCCGCCTCGTTTATCTGTTCGTCTATAAGTTCTAGCGCTATCCCAAGCAACCACAACTAAATCGCTCACACTTAAACTTGTTGCAGCGATCATTTTTTTTACTTTTTCTAAATTATATTTTTTCTTTGGAGCCTTCACATTATTTTGCCAAACTAAATTTTCTTTTGGTGCCCAAGGGCCAATATAATTGTCTCTATTGCCCATAGTTCTGTGGGTTAATTTAAACCAAGCTCTTGCAAAGGAGTCTTCAAAAAACTTTGGATCTTTATAAAATTGTTCTGAAATTTTTTTATATGCTGGATCTATAACCATTGCCATGTCAGCATCCGTGAACATTAATCTTGCTTTCTTCTTAGGGTTTGCAAGATCTACTGGTTTTTTTTCTTCTTCAAGACCAATAGGCTCCCATTGCCAAGCTCCGGCAGGACTTTTTTTGCTCTCCCATTTATAATTAAGTAAAAGATCTAAATATTGATGATCCCATTTATCAGGATGTGTTGTCCACGCGCCTTCTAAACCTGAAGTAATTTGATTTGCCCCTGTTCCATTTTCTTGATTCCAACCAAAGCCTTGTTCATGAATTTCTGCTGCGGCAGGCTCTCTTCCTAAATTTGTAGGATCCCCATTGCCGTGCGCTCGTCCGATAGAATGTCCACCGATTGTAAGTGCTGCAGTTTCAACATCATTCATTCCCATTCTTGAAAAAGTTTCACGCACATCCATCGCTGTTCTTAGCGGATCAGGAATACCTTCTACTCCTTGCGGATTAACATAGACTAATTGAAAGTGAGATGCTGCAAGAGGCGCCTCTAATGATGAACGATCTTTTGGATCGCTGTATCTATCGACAGCTAATGGGACTGTTTCTTTTCCCCAGTACACATCTTTTTCAGGCTCCCAAATATCTTCACGACCAAATGAAAAACCAAAAGTTTTAAAACCTGAATGTTCATAGGCCATCGTACCTGCAAGACACATTAAATCTGACCAACTTAATTTATTTCCATATTTTTTCTTAATCGGCCAAAGCAATCGTCTAGCTTTATCTAAATTTGTATTATCCGGCCAAGAATCTTGTGGAGAAAATCTGTGTGAGCCAACATTAGGACGACCATCAAATTCTCGGTAAGTTCCAACTTGATGCCAAGTTAATCTAACCATTAAACCAGAATAAGTTCCAAGATCTGCTGGCCACCATTCTTGGCTATCCGTCATTAATTTTAGTAAATCTTTTTTTAATTCTTTAAAATTTAATTTTTTAACTTCTTTTCTATAATTGAAACCTGGAAGTGGATTTGTTTTAGTATCGTGTTGATGTAAAATATCTAAATTAATACTATTTGGCCAAAGTCTTGAAGTGTTTGATTCTCCAGCTTTAGTAATTCCACCGTGCATCACAGGACATTTGCCTGCTCCATTTTTGCCTGAACCGTTTGTTTTTTTAAAAGTTTGTGTACTCATAATATTTAAAGGAAGCGATTCTTAACAAATAAAAGATCTAAAGTTAAGTAAACAATAAATTTATTTCTACTTTAGGTTTAATTTTTTTATTATAAAATGACGCAGGTAATCAACTCATTCTTCATATTTTCTTCACTCATAATTTAAATTTAAAAAAAACTTAACGATTAAAAGTTGGACGAGGTTTGAAAACCATCCAACAAATGATGTAGGCAAGAATTGTAATTCCAAAAAACCAGGCACCAACGATAAATGCAAAACGAAGACCCCATTTACTAAAATTTAATTTATGGGAAATACCTGAACAAACTCCAGCAATCACTTTATCATCGCTGCTTCTGTATACATTGTTATCTTTTTCTT
>JABHUX010000038.1 GCA_018658635.1 Alphaproteobacteria bacterium | reverse complement strand
TTCTTTGCTCATTATTTATGTTTCCAATGTGTTTTATCATTAAGATCTTCAATTAAAATTCCATTCTTTTCAAGATTGAATCTAATTTTATCAGCCTCTTTAAAATCTTTATCTTTTCTAGCAAGATTTCGTTGTTGTATTAGCTTTTCAATCTCACTCAAATCTAATTTCGATTTTTTTTTTAAACTATTAAATTGTTCTTGGCTTTCATCAAACAAACCAAGAAATTTAAGAGCAGAATTTAAATATTTTTTGGCTACAGGATCGCCAGTTTTTGTTTTGTTATAAAGGCTATGAATATTAGTTATAAATTTTGGCGTATTTAAATCATCTAATAAAATATTATAGAGTTCATCGTTAATTTCATCCTCACTGGGAGAATAATAACTGTACCAGTTCTCTAGTATTTTTTTGTTTGTGTCTAAAATTTTTAAATTCCAGTCTAAAGGCTGTCTATAATGAGTGCCTAGAATAGATAATCTAACTATCTGACCATTAAAATTATTTTTTAAATTATTAATAGTTACGAAATTTCCATCAGATTTTGACATTTTCTTTCCATTCACAGTTAAATAGCCATTATGCATCCAATATTTTGCTAAAATATTTGAATCATTTGCACAAATTGATTGTGCTATCTCATTTTCATGATGAGGAAAAATAAGATCCAATCCTCCACAATGAAGATCAAATTCTTTACCTAAATACTTTTCTGACATTACTGAACATTCTATATGCCAACCAGGTCTTCCTTTTCCCCAAGGTGATTCCCAGGCGGGCTCTTCATCTTTAGAAGGTTTCCATAGTACAAAATCCAAAGGATTATTTTTTAACTCAGAAATTTCTACTCTGGATCCAGAGATTAATTCTTTTGGATTTTTATTAGATAATTTTCCATAATCTTTAAATTTATTTACATTAAAATAAACATTACCATCTTTGATATATGCAAATTTTTTATCTAATAAATTTTTAATCATTTGAATCATACCTTCTATGTTTTCAGTAGCTTTCGGCTGATTGTTAGGAATTAAACAATTTAAATATTTGCAATCCGATAAAAAAATATCTGTAACGTTTTTTGTAAGTTCACTAATATTAATTTTAAGCTCGTTAGCTCTCTGTATGATCTTGTCATCTATATCAGTGATATTTCTAACGTAATTAACTTTATTTTTTCCAAATTTTTTTATTAAAATTCTATATACAAGATCAAAAATAATTAATGGTCTAGCGTTACCAATATGTGGATTATCATAAACTGTTGGACCACAGACATACATTCCAACTAAATTTTTATTTAAAGGAACAAATTCTTCTTTTTCTCTACTTAAAGTATTATAAATTTTAAAACTATTTGTTGTCATCAAACTTACAAATTGGGATTAAATTCATTTTATGAAGATTTCTTTTTCTAATTTTTAAATATTTTTCGTAATTTATATCTTTTGGATTAAGCATAGCTTTTTCTAAATCTTGATATGACATTCCTAATTGTTTTTCGTCGGTTCTGCCATCAGTCCATAGTCCATCTGTTGGTTCAGCATTGATAATATCTTCTAATATTTTAAGCTCTTTTCCCATGTCCCATACTTGAGATTTTAAACAATCAGCGATTGGAGAAATATCAACCCCTCCGTCTCCATATTTAGTATAAAAACCAACTCCGAAATCCTCGACTTTATTTCCAGTTCCAACAACGATGCCATTATTTGCTCCAGCAACCTGATAAAGAGTCGCCATTCTAAGTCTTGCTCTTGAATTAGCAAAAGCGTGCTCATTGTCAAACTTGTTTAAAGTTTTTTGAAAACTATTAAAAACTTCATCTAAATTAATAATGACTTCATCAACATTAGAAAAGTTACTCTTCAACCATTTCAAATGTGCTTTACTTAGGTCATCTTGAAATTTTAATTGTTTAATTGGCATGGATAAGGCTTTAACTTTCATTCCTGTCATTGCAGAAATGGTACTTACTACTGCTGAATCAATTCCTCCAGAAACTCCAACTACTAAGCTGTCAGGTTTTCTTTCCATTGAATTACAATAGTTTTTAATCCAGTTTTTAATGAATTGAATTCTATCTGCTGCTGTCATTATAATATTTTTACTTTTTTTTAAGTTTGAAGCAAAAAAATTATTAAAAAATAATTTTTAAGAAGCTTTTTTAATGGAATTTATTGAGTATTTTGAATTTTTTTTAATTTCCTCAGAAATAAGAAAGGCTAATTCAATAGCTTGATTTGCATTCAATCTAGGATCACAATGGGTATGATATCTGCTAGATAAATCTTTATCAGTAATATTTTGCGCACCTCCAATACATTCTGTTACATTTTTCCCTGTCATTTCAATATGAAGTCCGCCAGCATAAGTTCCTTCTCCTTGATGTACATCAAAGAAACTTTTTACTTCGGAAATTATATCTTTAAACGGTCTGGTTTTAAATCCAGTAGTAGATTTAATCGTGTTACCATGCATAGGATCGCATGACCAGATTACTTTTTTATTTGATTTTTTAACAACTTGAATAAGTTTTGGTAAAAACTTTTTAACTTTATCATGACCAAATCTAGCAATTAAAGTTATTCTACCAGCTTCATCTTCTGGATTTAAAACTTCAATTAACTTAATTAATTCTTTTGGATCCAGGCTAGGTCCACACTTAATTCCTATTGGATTTTTAATTCCTCTACAAAACTCAACATGAGCACCATCTATTTGTCTAGTACGATCTCCAATCCACAAAAAATGTGCTGACGTATCGTGATGTTCGCCTGTTGTTGAATCGACTCGAGACATCGCTTCTTCATAAGGAAGATGTAAAGCCTCATGACTTGTGTAAAAATTAACAGTTCTCAATCTTCTATTTTGTTCAATAGTTATTCCGCAAGCATGCATAAAATTTAAAGCTTCCATAACTTTATTTTGAATTTCTTTAAATTTTTTATCAGCACTCTTGTTTACAAAGTCCATATTCCATAAATGAACTTTGCTTAAGTCAGCAAACCCCCCTTGAGAAAATGCCCTTAATAAATTTAATGTTGAAGCAGATTGTGAGTAAGATTTTAACAATCTTGCAGGATCTGGCTTTCTAGACTGCTCATCAAATTTCATGCCGTTGATATTATCTCCTAAGTAGCTAGGAAGTTCTTTCCCATTCACAACTTCTGTAGAAGAGCTTCTTGGTTTAGAGAATTGACCTGCAACTCTACCTATTTTTACTATTGGTAAATGTGATGAAACTGTAAGTATTAAAGAAACTTGTAAAATAACTTTAAATAAATCTCTAATATTGTCAGGGTGAAACTCCTCAAAACTCTCAGCACAATCTCCTCCTTGAAATAAAAATGCTTTTCCTTCGCTCACTTCTCCTAACATATGTTTAAGTGTGCGCGTCTCTCCCGCAAAAACAAGCGGTGGAAATTTAGAAATTTCTTTCAAAACTTCGTTTAATTTACCTTCGTTTTCATAAACGGGTAAATGCTTTGCAGTTTTCGCTCTCCATGAATTAGGTTTCCAATTTTTCATATTCAACCTACAGTATATATAGAGTGTTCTAAGCCTACAAGAATAAATTATTCTACTGTAACAGATTTGGCTAAATTTCTTGGCATATCTATGTTGTTACCTTTTTTTAAAGCAACATAATAAGCAAGTAACTGTAAAGGAATATTACTTAAAAATGGAGATAGAAATTTGTGAATTTTTGGAATTCTAATTTCTGACCAAATATTTTCACTAGTTGCAATCTCATCTCCGTGGTCAGAAATTAATAAAATTTTTCCTCCTCGTGCAATAACCTCCTGCATATTAGATATTGTTTTTTCATAAAATCTATCTTTCGGAGCAATAACAATAACTGGCATTCCATTTTCAACTAAAGCTAAAGGGCCGTGCTTCATTTCTCCAGCTGGATAACCTTCTGCGTGCAAATATGTAAGTTCTTTAAATTTTAGAGCACCTTCTAATGCTATTGGAAAAGAAAGGCCTCTACCTAAAAACATTGAGCCTTTAATATCTATAAAATCTACCGCTAAGTCTTCTATTAATTTTTTATTATTTAAAATTGATTCAATATTTGAATGAATATTTTCTAAATCTTTAATAATATTTAAATACTCTTCTTTTTTTATTTCATTTCTAATTCTTGCAATTTTTAAAATGAATAATAAAAGAACCAAAATCTGTCCTGTAAAAGCTTTTGTTGAAGCAACACCAACTTCTGGTCCAACGTGAATCGGCAAAACTAAGTCTG
>JABHUX010000037.1 GCA_018658635.1 Alphaproteobacteria bacterium | reverse complement strand
TAAAGATCCTGGAAATTGTTTTAAAAATTCTACTTGGATTCCAGATGAAAGACCCCAAAGTATAGGAATAAAAGCAATTAAAGTCATAATACCTCTAATAACTTGAAGCCCTAAACTTTCTACAATTTTGGCAAATCTGCTCGTATCCTCTTGAATTCGTTGTGAAGCACCCTCAACACTCTCAAGGCTATTTTTCCATAATGGAATATAATCAAAAGTTATAGCCTCACGCCATCGTAAAGAATAAACTCTCGTAAAAAAACCAGTAAAGGTCGCAAGTATTACATAAGGAAATGCCAGATAACAAAAAATGTAAATTTTATCCCAAAATTCTGAAATATTACTTTTTGTAGCATTTTGTAATAAATCATAAAAACCTTTGTACCACTCATTTATTTTAACCGTTATTGAAACTTGGATTAATAATGAAAAAATTAATAATAGGCCTCCACCCCAAGACCATAACATCCATTTTTTATTGAAAAAAAAACTTTTAAACATTATTTAAAAAATTATCAGCATAAGCTTTGATAATAAGTTTATTTTTTTTATTAGTTATTAGATCGAATTGAATGTTATTTTCTTTGGCGTAAGTAATAGCTTGTTCTTGAGTTTCAAATTTTAATTTAATTTGTTCATCAGTATTTGATGATGATGTCCAGCCCATTACAAAATCTTTGTTAGAATTAGATTTATTAAATTCTAAAATCCAAAATTTTGTTCTAGCCTTACCCGATTGCATTGCTGTTTTGGTAGGCTGATAAATTTTAGCTTTTTGTTTCATTAATTATTTTCCTCTGAAGAATCTTCTACTCTAGCAGCGGAAACAACTTTTTCATCATCAGAAAGATTAAAAATTCTAACACCTTGAGTATTTCTACCTGTTATTCTGATATCTTTAACATTGCATCTAATCATCTGACCTTTATCAGTAATCAACATAATTTGATCTTCATGATTAATTGTAAATGTAGAGGCAACTCCACCATTTCTTTCCGAGCTTATAATATTAATAATTCCTGAACCTCCTCTACCGCTTACTCGATATTCATAAGCAGAAGAGCGTTTTCCATAACCATTTTCTGTTACAGTCAAAATATATTGTTCTTTATTTTTAAATTCTTCAATTTGTTTTTTAGACAAGGCTACTATTTTAGTTGTCTCGCTTTCATCATCCGGGGTTTCCTCGACGTCTTTTTCTAGTCTTGATGCTTTGATATAAGATTTTGCTTCTTCAGATGTTATTTTTACACTCTTTAAAATTGATAATGAAATAATTTTATCATCTTTTTTTAAGGACATTCCTTTTATTCCTTTAGAAGATCTTCCCTTAAACAATCTTAATTTTTTTGATTGAACTCTTAAAGACTTCCCTTTTTCTGAACTTAATAAAAAATCATCATCGTCATCTAAAATTTTAATTCCAACAATTGAATCATTATCTTCTAATTTCATTGCGATTTTGCCGCTTTGCTGAATACTTTCAAAATCTAAAAGGCTATTTTTTCTAATTTTAGCATTTGCAGTAGCAAATATAATTTTCATTTTTGCCCACAAAGTCTCATCACTTGGTAAAGGCATAATTGAGGTAATTACATGACCTTCTTTTAAGGGAAGAATACTATGAAGAGCCTTCCCTTTGGATTGATTTGATCCTTCTGGGACCTTCCATGCTTTTAATTTATAAACAATGCCTTTTGATGAAAAGAAAAGAATAGGTGTATGAGTATTGGCGGTAAATATTTGACTTACAAAATCTTCATCTCTAGTCGTTATTCCTGTTTTGCCTTTACCACCTCTTTTTTGAACTCTAATTGAACTTAGAAGACTTCTTTTTATATATCCTTTATTAGTAATTGTAATAATAACATCTTCTTTTTGAACTACGTCCTCAATATCAAAAGTTCCTACTTGATTTATAATTTTAGTTTTTCTAGGAGTTGCAAATTTAGTTTTAATATCTTTTAGTTCATTCTTAATTTGAGTTAACAATGCATCTCTATCGTTAAGAATTTTTTTGTATTGAACTATAAGCTTATAAAGTTCGCTAATTTCTTGATTAATCTCTTCATGTCCAATTGCTGTAAGTTTTTGAAGTCTAAGTTCTAGAATTGCCCGAACTTGGTAGTCTGATAAATGGTACTGATCTTTATTAGATAAATCACTAACGTCTAAAACATCTTTATTAATTTTTGATTTTTTAAAACTCCATTGCTTATTTTGAAGTATAGTTTTTGCTTCATTTGGATTCTTAGATTTACGAATAATAGCTATAATTTCATCAATATTTTCTATTGCTATAAATAATCCAATTAAAATATGAACTCGATCTTTTGCTTTCTTTAAATCAAATAAGGTTCTTTTAATTAAAACTTTTTCTCTAAATTCTACAAAAACTTTTATAAATTGTTTTAAATTTAATAGTTCTGGTTTTCCGTTAAGTATTGCAAGTGTATTAAATCCAAATGATGATTCAATTGGTGAGTATTTGTAAAGTTGATTAATAATTACTTCGCTTGATACTCCTCTTTTTAAATCAATAACTATTCTTACACCCTCTTTATTAGATTCATCTCTAATGTCTGATATACCTTCAATTTTTTTTTCTCTTACTAGGAGAGCAATTTTTTCAATTAATAAAGATTTATTTGTTTGAAATGGTACTGACTTAATGACTACTAGCGTTTTGTCTTTTTTTTCTTCTTCAGTTTCAATTTCACCTCTTATTTTTATTGAGCCTCTTCCAGTTTTATATCCAGTTTTTATTGCATCTTTTCCAATTATTAAACCTCCTGTTGGAAAATCAGGTCCTGGAATTAACTTAATTAATTCATCAATAGAAATTTCATTATTATCAATATAAGCAAGTGTTCCATCAATAATTTCACCAAGATTGTGAGGTGGAATATTTGTTGCCATTCCAACGGCGATACCGCCCGCTCCATTTACGAGTAAATTTGGAAATTGAGTTGGAAGTACAGTTGGTTCTAATTCTGTATCATCATAATTGTTTTGATAATCAATTGTATTTTTTTCAATATCCGCAACTAAATATTCTGAAATTTTTGCTAATCTTGTCTCTGTATAACGCATTGCGGCAGCTCTATCACCATCCATGGAACCAAAATTTCCTTGTCCATCTAATAATTTTACGCTCATTGAAAAATCCTGAGCTAATCTTACCAAAGCGTCATAAACAGCCTGATCTCCGTGTGGATGGTACTTACCAATTACATCACCGACTACTCTTGCTGATTTTCTAAATTGTTTTGACCAGTCATATCCACCTTTGTACATTGCGTAAATAATTCTTCGATGAACAGGTTTTAATCCATCTCTTGCATCAGGTAGAGCTCTACTTATGATAACGCTCATCGCGTATGATAAGTATGAGGTTTTCATCTCATCAACGATTTGTATTGAATTATATTTTTTATTTTTTGAATTTTCTTTATTTAAATCTTCACTCATGAAGTAAATTTAAAATGGAACTTTATCGTCTGGATCTTGAGAAATGTCAGGCATATCATCAGATGGCAATTGGCTACCTTCTAATTTTTTACTATCACCAGATGAGGAATTTTTTCCATCTAACATTGTAAGAGACGAATTGTAACCTTGGAGAACTATTTGTGTGCTATACTTTTCTTGGCCATTACTATCAGTGTATTTATTAGTATTTAACTGACCTTCTATATAAACCTGAGCCCCCTTTTTTAAGTATTTTTGAACAACACTTACCAAGCCTTCATTAAAAATAACAACTCTGTGCCATTCTGTTTTTTCTTTTTTTTCTCCAGTATTTTTATCTTTCCAGCTTTCAGAAGTTGCAACACTCAATCTAGCGACACTTTTACCATTTTGCATTTGTTTAACTTCAGGATCATTGCCAAGTCTGCCAATTAATAAAACTTTATTTAAGCTGCCTGCCATAATATAGATCTTTTTTTGAAGTAAGAATTAATTGTTATTATATCAGACTAATCAAATTAAAAGAATAAAATTTACTAAAAAAAATGAGTAATACTGTCACAAAAATCGTTATCAAAGGTGCTAGAGAGCATAATTTAAAAAATATTTCAGTAGAGATTCCAAGAGATAAATTAATAACAATAACTGGGTTGTCTGGATCTGGGAAATCATCTTTAGCATTTGATACAATCTATGCTGAAGGACAAAGAAGATATGTTGAAAGCTTATCTGCTTATGCTCGTCAATTTTTAGATCGTATGAGAAAGCCAGACGTTGATTTAATAGAAGGTCTTTCTCCAGCAATATCAATTGAACAAAAAACTACCTCGAAAAATCCAAGATCAATTGTTGCAACAGTTACGGAAATTTACGATTATATGCGTGTTTTATACGCAAGGGTTGGTATTCCCTATTCGCCATTCACAGGAAAACCTATTAAGTCACAAACTGTATCGGAAATGGTAGATCGTATATTAGATCTACCAAAACAATCTAAAATTTCTATTTATGCCCCTGTAGTTAGAGGAAGAAAAGGAGAATATAAAAAAGAATTACTCGGATATAAAAAAAGAGGTTTTCAAAAAGCAAGAATTGATGGAAAAATTTATGAAATTGATAAGTCCCCTACTCTAAATAAAAACATAAAACACGACATAGATATATATGTGGATGGTTTTATTAATGATAAAAAAGAACAGCAAAGAATTGCTGAAAGCATCGAGACAACTCTATCTTTATCAGATGGTCTTGTTTATGTAGATTTCACAAATGAAAATCTTCCTAAAGAATTTAAGAAAAATGAAAAAATAGTATTCTCTTCAAAATTTGCGTGCCCAGAAAGTGGCTTTACAATAGAGGAAATAGAACCAAGACTCTTTTCTTTTAATAGTCCATACGGAGCATGTCCAGAGTGTGAAGGAATTGGTGTTGATCTTTATATAGATCCCAAATTAGTAATTCCTAATGATAAAAAAACTTTAATTGATGGAGCTATTATCCCTTGGGCTTCAAGTTCAACCTTGTATTATGCTCAAACTTTATCCTCATTAGGAAAACATTATAATTTTTCATTAGAGACCCCATGGAGAGATTTACCAAAAAAAATTCAAGATATGATTTTGTATGGATCAGGAGAAGAGGAAATTAAATTTTCTTATGATGATGGCTATGAAAAGTATTCAAGTAAAAAATCTTTTGAAGGAGTAGTAAACAATTTAGAAAGAAAATATCTAGAAACTGATAGTGACTGGAAAAGAGAAGAAATTTCTCAATTTCAAAACGAAACAGAATGTGAAAGATGTAAAGGATTGAGGCTTAAAGAAGAGGCTCTTTCAGTAAAATTAAAAGAACTGAATATTAGTGAAGTTTCAAAAATGTCCATTCAAAGTGCGCATGAATGGTTTTCTAACCTCCATAATCATTTAACAGAGAAAGAAAATAAAATCTCAGTACACATTTTAAAAGAAATAAATGAAAGACTAAGTTTTTTAATAAACGTGGGTCTTGATTATTTAAATTTATCAAGATCGTCCGGAACGTTGTCTGGCGGAGAATCTCAAAGAATAAGATTAGCATCACAAATTGGCTCAGGTTTAACTGGAGTTCTTTATGTTTTGGATGAGCCCTCAATAGGATTGCACCAAAAAGATAATATTAAACTGTTAAATGCTCTTAAAAGGTTAAGGGACTTAGGAAACACTGTAATAGTCGTAGAGCATGATGAAGAGGCAATGCTTAGCTCTGATTATATTATTGATCTAGGACCTGGGGCTGGAACTGAAGGAGGAGAAATTATTGCAGCTGGCACCCCTTCCGAAATTAAGGGAAATGAAAATAGTATAACAGGACAATATTTGTCAGGAAAAAAATATATTTCTATTCCACAAACAAGAAGAAAGGCAAAAGACGGGAGATATTTAACTCTAAGTGGCGCAACTGGGAATAATTTGCAAAATGTTACTGCAAAAATACCTCTTGGAACTTTTACGGCAGTAACAGGTGTTTCTGGAAGCGGAAAATCAACTTTTGTTCTTCACACACTTTATAGAGCATTAAATTTAATGATTAATAAAACTATAACAAAAAATATGCCCAGACCTTTTAAAGGGATTCAAGGTTATGAATATTTAGATAAAATTATCGATATTGATCAATCTCCTATTGGTAGAACACCAAGATCTAATCCCGCAACATACTCTGGAGCGTTTACAGTTATTAGAGAATGGTTCGTTAATTTACCAGATTCGAAAGCAAGAGGTTATAAACCTGGTAGATTTTCTTTTAATGTCAAAGGAGGAAGATGCGAGGCTTGCGAAGGTGATGGAGTAATTACTTATGAAATGCATTTTTTACCTGATGTCTACGTTCAGTGTGATGTATGCAAAGGCAATAGATATAATAGAGAAACTTTAGAAATCAGATTTAAAGATAAAAATATTGCTGATGTTTTAAATATGACTGTCGACGAAGGTGTTGATTTTTTTGAAAATATATCATCGATAAGAGATAAGCTTTTAACTCTTCAAAAAGTTGGACTTGGTTATATAAAAATTGGACAACAAGCAACAACACTTTCCGGTGGAGAGGCTCAAAGAATTAAACTCGCAAAAGAATTATCAAAAAGAGCAACTGGGAGAACTATATATATACTTGATGAACCAACCACAGGTCTGCATGTTCATGATGTTAAAAAGCTATTAGAAGTTCTTCATACTTTTGTAAACAAAGGAAACACCGTAATTGTTATTGAACATAATTTAGATGTAATAAAAACTGCTGACTGGATTATTGATATGGGACCTGAAGGAGGTGTAAAAGGGGGAAAAATTATTGCCGAAGGTATTCCAGAAGACGTTTCTCTTATAAAAGGCAGTTATACAGGTGAATTTTTAAAGAAGATTCTATCTAAAAATATTTCAAAAAAGATTGCTTAAAAAAATATTTTTTGTGTTAATATTGATTAATGAGCATCAGCAATATTCTGCAATCTTTACCTAAAACAATAATAAGCTCTGTTCTTGCTACCTTAATTTTCTTTGGAGTTTTATTCTATATTAACGGGGGTTGGGCTAGTGATAGATATTTTTGGAGCGCTATATTTAGATACTTACACGTTGTGTCTGGAATTATGTGGATAGGATTATTGTGGTATTTCAATTTTGTTCAAATACCCAGTATGCCAAAAATTCCTGACGAACAAAAACCTGCTATTGGAAAAGTAATAGCCCCAACAGCTTTATTTTGGTTTCGTTGGGCTGCCCTTTCAACAATTATTTCAGGATTAATAACAGCTTATTTAAATGGTTACGTCCATGAAGCCCTGGCCTTTAAAGGAATTCCTAAAAATATAACAATAGGAATTGGTATGTGGCTTGGAATAATTATGGCTTTTAACGTTTGGTTTATAATTTGGCCAAATCAAAAAAGAGCTTTAGGAATTGTTGAATGCGATCCTGAAAAAAAAGCTAAATCTGCAAGGATTGCAATGCTAGTATCTAGAGCAAACACTTTCTTGTCTATTCCAATGCTTTTAACAATGGTAATAGCTCAAAATCTTTATTAGGGCGTATTATCAATTTTTACAGACCAATCTCTTTTAACTTTAAAAAACATCACGATAGGAGAAGCTATATAAATTGAAGAATAAGTTCCTATTATAATTCCAAAAGTTATCGCGAAAGCAAACCCCCTTAAAACCTCTCCTCCAAAAATTAATACAGCGATAATAGACAAAAGAGTTGTGCCAGAAGTTTTTAATGTACGGGAAAGAGTATTATTTAAAGATTCATTTACTAAATTTGACAATTCGGTTGTACTATCTTTTTTTAAATTTTCTCTAATTCGATCATAAATAATAACTGTATCGTTAATTGAGTAACCAATAATAGTTAATAATGCTGCAACAATTGTAAGATCAAATTGTAATCCCAAAAGAGAAAATACCCCTACAGTAATGATTGTGTCATGAAAAAGAGCAACTATTCCACCAAAACTAAACTGCCATTCAAAACGAAACCACAAATAAAAAAACATTGCAACAAAACATAGCAAAACTGAATAGATAGCAGATTTAATTAATTCAGATCCTACTTTTGGACCCACTGTTTCTATTTTTCTAATTGAAATTTTTTCTTTTAAATCTTTTTCGATAAAATTTTTAATATCAGTAGGTGAAACACTATTATCAGTAGAAATTAAAAAATCATTCACAGCCCCGAATTCTTTAACTGAATAATTGTTAATTTTAAGTTTGGATAAAGAATTTCTGATATTTTCTATTTCAATTTTTTTTTCCAATCGAATTTCAATTGTTGTTCCTCCTTTAAAATCAACACCAAAATCTAGGCCCTTAGTAAATACTAAGATAATTGACGTTAAAACTAAAAAAAATGATACAAATAAAAAAAAATTTTTATACTTTAAAAAATTAAAATTAGTCATTTTAAATATTTATAGTTTTATCTTTATTAGCCATAAGATATTTTGAAACCATTAACCTGCTAATTGTAAAAGCAGTAAAAAAAGAAGTTATTAATCCAACACACAATGTGACAGCAAAACCTTTTACAGGTCCACTACCTAAGTAAAATAAAATAATACCTGCAATTAATGTTGTTAAATTTGAATCAATTATAGTTAATAATGATTTTCTGTAAGCAATATCAAAAGCGATAATATTTGATTTTTCAATCTTTAATTCTTCTTTTGCTCTTTCATAAATTATTACGTTCGTATCAATAGCCATACCAACAGTTAGAACAATTCCAGCTATACCAGGCAAAGTTAAAGTAGATCCAAATATAGACAAAACTGAAATTAAAATTACAATATTTAATAAAAGAGAAATATTTGCGAAAATTCCAAATAATTTATACGCGTACACCATATAAACAAACACCAACAAGAAACCCGCAATAAAAGATATAATCCCAGAACGAATAGAGTCTTTGCCTAGATCAGCTCCAACTGTTCTTTCTTCTATTATTTTCATTGGTGCTGGCAAAGCTCCAGCTCTTAATAAAATAGCTAACTGATTAGCTTCCTCAACCGTAAATCCACCAGATATTTGACCACTCCCAGTAAGTATAGGCTCTCTAATAACTGGTGAACTTAAAATTTCGTTATCTAGAATAATAGCGAGAGGTCTGCCCACATTATCTTTTGTAGCATTAGCAAACTTCTTAGCCCCTAAGTTATCAAATTTAAAACTAACAATAGATTGATTTGTTTCTCTATTAAAACCTGGTTGAGCATCAGTTAAGTTTTCACCAGATACAATCACTTTTTTTTCAACCTCTATGAACAAACCATCTGATTTATTTTTTATTTTTTCAAAACCAAGACTATCAACAGAGTTGTTACTAATTTTGATGAACTTAAAATTTAATTGTGCAGTTTTTCCAAGTATATTTTTAAAGGTCGATGGATCTGATAATCCCGGCAATTCTACAATTATTCTATTATCTCCTTTCTGTTGAATAGTAGGTTCTTTTGTACCAAGCTGATCTACTCTTTTTCTTACAATTTCTATAGATTGATTGATCGCATCTTTTTTAAGACGCTTAATATACTCTTCATTAAATTGTAAAATAAATACATCTTTTTCAATCTTATAAACAAAATCTTTATTTGTATTTTCTATATTATTCTTGTTAATTCTAGAAAAAATATTTTCTTCATTATTTGTTTTATTAATTAAATTAATAGCAATATCTTTTTGAGAAGAATTTTTTATTTCAAAAGTAATTCTATTATTTAAAAGATTTAAATTTTTATAATCTAATTTTTTTTCATTAAAATTTTTTTTCAAATCTACTAGTTTTTCTTCTAATTTTTTATTAATTAGTGGGTTCATATCAATTTCTAATAATAAATATGAACCACCTTGAAGATCTAAACCTAAATTTACTTTTTTATCTAAAAATAAATTGGTTTGATTTGTAAAATTAAAATTCCCTAGAAAAATATAGAAAAAGAATAAAACTGAAGAAATAATAAATCCAATTTTTAATCTGGAAAAATTTAACACTACTAATTTATTTAGTTTCGGATTTAGATAATACTTGTGAGATAGTAGATCTTATAATTTTAACATTTATATTATCAGCAATTTCTAATTCTGCTTTTTCTTCATCAATAATTCTTGAAATTTTCCCAACAATTCCACCTGCTGTAACAACTGTATCGCCTCTAGTTAGCTTTGAAATCATTAGTTTATGCTCAGCAACTCTTTTTTGCTGAGGTCTAATTAGCAAGAAATAAAAAATTACAAATATTAGTATTAGTGGGATAAATTGAGCGAAACCAGATGCTGACATAATGGGCTTGATTATACTAGATGATGTTTAATTACAATAATTTTATTAACTTTTAATTTTATAAGTAAATTAAATCTTTTTTATCCCGCCCATATAATTATGCAAAACCACAGGAATATTTATTGAACCATCTTCATTTTGATTATTTTCCATTATAGCAATTAATGTTCTCCCTATTGCAAGACCAGAACCATTTAATGTGGCAACGTAGTCAATTTTTTTATCTAAATCCTTAAAACGTGCCATCATTCTATTTGCCTGAAATTGACCACAGGAAGAACAGCTAGATATTTCTCTATAATTATTTTGAGACGGTATCCATACTTCAAGATCATAAGTTTTTTCAGCGCTAAATCCCATGTCTCCAGATGAAAGTAGAATAACTCTATAAGGTAACTCTAATTTTTTAAGTATAGTTTCTGCACAATTAGTAAGCCTTGCAAGTTCATTGTTTTTATCTTCAGGTTTCACAATACTTACTAGTTCAACTTTATAAAATTGATGCTGTCTCATCATACCTTTTGTGTCTTTCCCAGCAGCTCCTGCTTCAGCTCTAAAGCAAGGTGTAGCCGCAACGTACCTAAGTGGCAAATCTTCGTAATTTAGTATTTTATCTCTAACAATATTTGTAAGAGAAACTTCGGCTGTTGGTATTAACCATGAGCCTGTATTTAGAGAAAATTGCTCTTTAGAAAATTTTGGCAACTGACCAGTTCCGAACATTGATCCTTCGTTAACGATTATTGGGACGTTCATTTCTAAATACTCAAATTCATTAACGTGGGTATCGATCATAAAATTAATTAAAGCTCTTTCCAACTTAGCAATATTACCTTTCGTTATTACATATCTAGCGCCTGAGATCTTAGTAGCAGTATCAAAGTCTATCAGATCTCTTTCTATACCAATTTCATCATGGGACTTAATTTTAAAATTAAAATTTTTAATATTCCCAAATTTTTTTATTTCCTTATTACTTTTACTGTCCTGACCTATTGGAACGTCATCTAAATGAATATTTGGCAAATTATAAAGAATATTATTCATCTTATGTTTTTGTTCTGAGAGATTTTTTTCAAAACTTTCAATATCGTTTTTAATATTTAAAACTTTTTTAGATAAAGATAAAAATTGCTCACTTTTCTTATCTTTAGAATTAGACAGTTCTTTAGATATTTTATTTCTCTCTTCTTGTAATTTTTGTTGTTTTTCTAAAATTTGTCTTATGGAAGAATCTAAGGAAATAATTTCATCTACTAATTGATCTGAGCTTTTTACAAATCTCTCTTTATATTTTTTTTTATAAAGAGTTGGATTTTCTCTTAAATTTTTAAGGTTTATCATTTTTACTTTTTTCTAAATATTTAATAATTAAAATAGATATTTCATATAAAAGCATTAATGGAATAGCCAATCCTATCTGACTAATTGGGTCTGGAGGTGTAATAACTGCTGCAACAATAAATATAATAACAATAATAAATCTTCTTCTTTCAGATAAATATTTGGAATCAATAAATCCAATAGTTGCTAATAAAACTAATAAGACTGGTAATTCAAAACTAAGACCGAAAGCAATCATAAAAACCATTATTAATGAAAGATACTCACTTACTTTTGCCTCTAATTGTATAGGCATAGTTGTCTGCGTACTCAAGGTTTCAAATGATAAAAAAAATTTAATAGCCAAAGGCATTATAAAATAATATGCCAATAAGGCTCCAGTTATGAAAAGAACTGGGGTCGCAATAATAAAAGGTAAAATTGTTTTTTTTTCATTATGATATAATCCAGGAGCAATAAATTTCCATATTTGAATTAAAAAAATTGGAAAAGAAAAAAAAAGAGCAGAAAAAAAAGATAATTTTAAATAGGTAATAAAAGTTTCTTGTAAGGCTGTAAAAATTAATCTTTTAGTTCCTATCTGGCCCACTCCTAAAGCTTTAACATAGGGTTGCAATAAAAAATCATATATTTTATCAGCATTCATATAAGAAACTACAAAAGCGAATGCAAAAAAAATAAGACTTTTTATTATTCTAGATCTTAATTCTAAAAGATGTTCAGTTACACTAGATTGATTTTGCTCATTATTGTCACTCATAAAAATAAAAAATTATGATTTTTCTGATTTATTTTTATTTTCTTCTTCAGGATTAATATCTATTATTTTTTTTATATCTTTTTCTTGCTCCTGAACAATATCATCAATTCCTTTTTGGAAAGAATTGACATAATTTTTTATTCCATTTTTTATTTGAATGAATTTTTTAAGAACTACCGGCAGATCTTTTGGTCCAATAACTACAATCGCAACTAGAATGATAACTAAAATTTCTGACCACCCAATTTGTGGCATAAATTATTTTAGTGATTTGACTTAGAGTTTTGATCTTTATCTTTTGGATCTTTTTTGTCTTGAGATTGATCATCAGACATACCTTTTTTAAAACTTTTAATCCCTTTAGCAACATCACCCATTAAGTCAGATATTTTTCCTCTACCAAATAAAAGGACAATTACTATTACAACGATAATTATATGCCAAAAGCTCAAACCCATTGGTAAATTTATATATTAAATAATATTTTTTACAAATAATTAATTATCTTTTTGATTTAAGGTTCCTGAAAGCATGTCGTCTATATTGGAAAAAATGTCATCTTTAGATTGTTTATCTAAATCATCTTTAGCAAACTTATTAGTTCCAAAGATTGATCTATCCAAACGGCTATCTATTAAACCAGCAGAAGCTAACTCCTCTGAGTTTGGTAAATCTGACAAGGATTTTAAATTGAAATGACTTAAAAAAGTATCGGTGGTTACATATAATAAAGGTTTCCCTGGTATTTCCTTTCTGCCTTGGGGTTTTACCCATCCTAACTCAAATAATATTTCTAAAGTTCCAGTACTAAACGAAACTCCCCTTATTTCTTCGATTTCAGAACGTGTCACCGGTTGATGGTATGCAATAATAGCCAAAGTTTCTATTGTGGCTTTTGATAGTTTTCTTTGCTGAACAACTTCACTTGCAATTTTTTTAGATAAATTCTCTGCAGTTCTAAAAGACCATTTGTTGGAAATTTCATAAAGATTAATACCTCTTTCAATAAATTCAGATTGTAATTCTTTCAAAATTTTTAAAATATCAACATTTAGTTCAATTTTGGATTTAATTGTTTCTATATCTAAAGGTTCATCAGCTGCAAATAAAATAGCCTCAATCAATCTTTTTGCGTCTTTATTTTTATTTAACATCATTATCTTGCTTTAATTAATATTTTATCAAAAATATTTTTTTGCATAATTGATAATTTTCCCTCTCTTACTAATTCTAAACTTCCAGCAAATGTTCCTGCTAATCCTGATTTTTTTAAATTTTTTGAACCTAAAAACGATCCTGGGACTACATCTTTAATATCTCTCCAGTCAGTTAAGTCTTTAAGTAAGCTTGTAATTTTCTTTATTGCCTCTTCCATTGTATAAACTGGCAACTTTGAAATATTCATAATAGAAAAATTTTGTTTTCTTTTAATTTCTGCATAAGATTTGATAAGTTCATAAAGAGAAACAGCGTACTTAGAAGTAGAAATCTTTTTAATACCTTCACGAATACCTTTTGTAAAAATATCTCTACCTAATTGTTTTTGTAAAACAAGTTTATCTGAAAGAAACCTAATTGCTTCTAATTTCCTTAATTGCAACTTTAGTTTTTCAGCCATTTGAATAGCTGAAAAATCATCCTCAAAATCATCCGGTAATAACAATCTAGACTTTAAATAAGCAAGCCAAGTTGCCATAACTAAAAAATCAGCAGCTAATTCTAAATTTTTTTTAATATTATTTATAAATTTTAAATACTCATCGGCCAATTGAACAATAGAAATCTTCATAAGATCAACTTTTTGAGATTTTGCTAAATCTAAAAGCAGCTCTAGTGGTCCTTCGTAATTGTCAATGTTTAGACTAAATTTATCATCAGTTTGCTCTACTTGCTCAACTGAGAGAGGTTTTAATTCAACTAAACTATCCATATAATTTATTTAACTGATTCTTTAGTTAAATTTACTAAAATTTGCCTTAATTTTTTTTGTTATTTTGTAAGTAAAATTATCAATTTCTGGGACGATTAAAGAAAGTTTCTTCATTTCATCTATCTTGCCACTACAATGTAATAATAAGTTGCAACCTGCATCTAAGCTTAATTTAGCATTTTTAATTATTCCACCAGATAAAGCTTTCATGCAAATATCATCAGACATCAATATTCCTTTAAATTTTATATATTTTCGAATTATACTGTGAATTATTTTTTTTGATTGAGTAGCGCATTTGTCTGGGTCTAATTTTTCATACAAAACATGCGCTGTCATTGCTAAACAACTATCCACTTCTTTAAATGTTCTAAAGTCATTCTTTTTTAAATAGTTCAGAGAAAAATTTACTTTAGGCAAATGATAATGAGAATCTATATTAGTACAGCCGTGTCCAGGAATATGCTTAATAACGGTTTCCAGTCCTGAATTTTTGTGAAAGTTTATTAAATATTTAGATAATTTTATAACAATTTTACAGTTTTTTGAAAAAGCTCTATTTCCAATAACGCTTTTTTTATCTTGGTTAAATAAATCAAGAACTGGAACTGTATTTATATTAATGCCGCAGTATTTCAAAATAGAAATATTTTTTTTAATAAATTTATTAAATTCGTTATAAAATATTTTATTATTTTGATAGATATCGCCAAAATACTTCGCATTATACTTATCAAGATTAATAATTTTTCTAAAACGATTAACATTGCCCCCTTCTTGATCAATTAATATTGGGAAATTCTTATCTCTAAAAATAGCTCTTATACTAAAAGTTAAATTTCTAACTTGTTCTAAATTATTAATATTTCTAGAAAATAAAATTATCCCCCATGGTTTATATTTTTTAAAAAAATTAATTTCACTTAAATTTAATTTAATACCGCTAATTCCAAATATTATTGCGTGTGTTTTCAAAATTTTATTTTATTAACTCCCAATATTGTTTTTGTTTGTAAATCTTTTTAAAAAACTCATCATTATCAATTCTTTTTTTAAAATCTGAAGATGAGTTAATTTTATCAAGTTTTTCAACGTAAGAATTTAAGTAAATTAAGTAACTTTCTCTTTTTTTTTCTATATTTTTAATAAATGCGTCGGAATTATAATAAAATAAACAAAGAGTAAAAAAAGAAAAAACAACAAAAAAAGATATTATATTTAACAAATTTTTTTTCATTAGATTAATCACATCTCAACAGGAGCAGTTACATTTAGAATATCTAATCCGCTTTTTAAAACTAGTTGTATTTTTTTAATTAAAAACAATCTTGCGGACTGAAGCTCTAGTTGGTTTTCATTCAAAATTTTTAAATTATCGTTCTCATTGCCGGAGTTCCAATAGGTATGAAATAAACTTGCTAATTCATATAAATAAAATGGTACTCTATGAGGTTCTAAATGATATGCAGATAACTCTAAGCATTTTGGCCATTCAGCTATCTTTTTAATTATATCAATTTCAATTTCTTGATTAAGAAAATCTAAATTTATTTTTTTTTCATTTATAATTTCAAATTTATTTTTTCTAAATAAAGAACAAATTCTGGCGTGAGCATATTGAACATAAAATACTGGATTTTCTTTTGAATGATCAGTAACTAAATCAAAATCGAAATCCAACTGTGAGTCATTACTTCTGTATATCATCATGAACCTTACGGAATCTTTGCCGACTTCATTTATAAGATCGCTTGCAGTTATAAAATCTCCTGCTCTTTTCGACATCTTTAATTGATTTCCAGATTTAAATAATTTTACTAACTGACAAACTTTAGAAATAATTTTTTGTTTGTTTTCTGATAAGGCCGAAACACAAGAAGATTGTCTCTTTAGATAACCAGCATGATCAGCACCAAGCACATTTATAAGTAAATCAAACTTTCTTTCAATTTTATTAAGATGATAAGCAACATCATTAGCAAAATAAGTCCAACTACCATCAGATTTTTTTAGAGCTCTGTCTGTATCGTCTCCAAATTTTGTAGACTTGAATAAGATTTGCTTTCTAGGCTCCCAATCATCTACTTCGTTCCCTTTAGGTTTTTCTAAAATTCCTTCATAAACATAATTTTTTTTCTTTAAAATATCTAAAGCTCTTTCCACTAATTTTTGATTAACAATATAATTTTCTGAAACAAAATTGTCATGAACGATTCCAAGTTTTTTTAAATCATCCTTTATTAAATTCATTGCTTCTTCTATGCATAAATTCTTGAGATCGTTAAAAATTAAATCGTAATTCCCAAAATTAGAAAGTTTATTTCTTTTTAAAATATTTTTTGCTATATCAATAACATAGTCACCTGGGTAAAGGTCTTGATCGTCAGGAAATAAAGAATTATCTTTTATTTCTAATATTCTAAAATAAACTGATTTAACAAATTGATTAATTTGATTACCATAATCATTAATGTAATACTCTTTAACAACTTTATTTCCAACAAAACTCAATAGATTTGCTAAAATATCTCCAAATACGGCTCCTCTACAGTGACCTACATGTAATGGACCAGTTGGATTTGCGGAAACATATTCAATTAAAATATGTTTAGATTCTAAGTTTTTATTTTTTCCAAAGTTAATATCTGTGGATTTTAAAAAATCATACCAAAAATTTTTATTAAAAAAAAAATTTAAAAAACCAGGTTTAGCTACTTCAATTTTTATAATTTCCATAAATTTACCGTCTAATTCTTTTTTAATAATATTCGCGAGATCAACAGGGTTATGATTATTTTCTTTTGCAAAAATCATTGGTGCATTTGTACTAAAATCACCATGAGTTTTTATTTTTGGAATTTCCACTGAAAAAATATCAAATTTTTCCGGCAATTTAATAATATTTTTTACCTCTAAGGTTTTAAAAAAATTAGTTAATTTTATTTTATAATTAATAAAAATATTCATTTTATTTTATTGTATAAATC
>JABHUX010000036.1 GCA_018658635.1 Alphaproteobacteria bacterium | reverse complement strand
CAAGATTCATGTCTTACCTTTCTCTTTTCACATTTATGATGTTATCGCTAATTACCGCTGATAATTTTTTGCAATTATTTTTTGGTTGGGAAGGTGTAGGCCTTGCATCTTATCTTTTAATTGGGTTTTGGTTTAAAAAAGAATCTGCAAATAATGCATCGATGAAAGCCTTTATTGTCAACAGAGTGGGAGATCTTGGTTTGTTAGTTGCAATGTTTTTAATTTTTAAAACTTTTGGAACTTTAAATTTTAGTGAAGTTTTTTCACAAGCAGCTGATCAATCTAAAAATTTAATTAAAATCTTTGGGGGAGAATATAATTTAGTTACTACGATTTGTGTTTTTTTATTTATTGGTGCTATGGGTAAATCTGCTCAAATTATTTTGCACACTTGGCTTCCTGATGCCATGGAAGGACCAACACCAGTATCAGCATTAATTCATGCTGCAACTATGGTTACAGCTGGTGTGTTTTTAGTTGCAAGATGCTCACCTTTATTTGAGTACTCGCAATACGCCTTAAACTTAGTTGCTTTTGTTGGTGCAACAACTGCAATCTTTGCGGCATCAATTGCTATCGTTCAAACAGATATAAAGAGAATTATTGCCTACTCTACATGTAGCCAGCTTGGTTACATGTTCTTTGCAGCTGGAATGGGCGCATATAACGTTGCTATATTTCACTTATTTACACACGCTTTCTTTAAGGCTCTTTTATTCTTAGGTGCAGGTTCAGTAATTCACGCATTCCATGATGAACAAAATATAGAAAAGATGGGCGGAGTTTGGAAAAAAATTCCACTGACTTATGCTCTAATGTTAATCGGTACACTTGCTTTAACAGGATTTCCATTACTTGCAGGATTTTATTCTAAAGATGCAATTATAGAGTCAGCTTATTTTTCTAAAAGTTTGTTTGCAGGCTATGCATTTGTAATTGGTATTACTACTGCCTTTATCACTTCAATATATTCATGGAGATTAATTTTTAAAACTTTTCATGGCAAATACAACAACACGATGAGCTTAGAAAAAGTTCATGAGTCAGGCCCAGTAATGTTAATTCCATTATTATTACTTGCAATTGGTGCAACATTTTCAGGATATTTATTCCATGAAATATTTATTGGTGAGAATACACAATTTTGGGGCAAGGCAATATTTTTCTTAAAACAAACAGCTCATGGCCATCCACCACTATGGTTAATGATTTTGATTCCAACATTAGTAATTTCTGCCATTCCTTTGTCATTTATTTTATTTTTAAAAAGAAAAGATATTGTCGAAAGCTTTGTTAATAACAATAAACCTTTTTATAATTTTTTAGTTAAAAAATGGTACTTCGATGAACTTTATGATTTAATTTTTGTCAAATGTTTTAGAAGTATTGGAACTTTTTTGTGGCAAAGAGGAGACGTTAAAACGATCGACGCTTATGGTCCAGATGGAGTTGCAAAAGTTGTAAAAAATTTATCCGACCGAGCAAGCAGCATTCAATCTGGTTACTTATATCATTATGCGACCGTAATTTTAATTGGTTTAATATTAATAGTGTCTTTTTTATTTATTCTCTAACATGAGCTTTCCAATTTTATCTTTTTTAACTTTTTTTCCATTAGTTGGAGTTATCTTTATATTACTAAGACGAGGAAGTGATGAGGTTGTTGAGCGTTCATCAAAGAATATTTCAGTTTTAGTATCAGTTATTAATTTTATCGTATCATTATTTTTGTGGAGCAAATTTGACACAGTTAATTCTAATTTTCAATTTGTTGAAGAAACTCAGTGGATTAAGAATTTTGTGTCATACAAAATGGGTATCGATGGAATTTCAATATTCTTAGTATTGCTTACTACTTTTATTTCTCCACTTTGTATTTTTGCTGCCATTAATAGTTTAAAGAAAAGAATAAAAGAATTTTTAATCACCATCTTGATCATGCAAACTTTTATGATCGGAGTATTCTGTGCTTTAGATTTATTCTTATTTTTTTTATTCTTTGAAGGCGGATTAATTCCAATGTTTTTAATCATCGGTATTTGGGGTGGAGAAAGACGCGTTTATTCAGCTTTAAAGTTCTTTTTATACACGTTTTTAGGGTCAATTTTCATGCTAATTGCGATCATCGCCATTTATTGGAACATGAATACTTTAGATCTTGTTAAATTAATGGGATTAAAAATTCCTGAAAATTTACAATACTGGATGTGGTTTGGTTTTTTTATTTCTCTAGCCGTAAAACTTCCAATGTGGCCGTTCCATACATGGCTACCAGATGCTCACGTTGAAGCACCAACACCAGGATCGGTAATCCTTGCTGCAATCTTACTTAAAATTTCAGGCTATGGATTTATTAGATTTTCACTTGGATTATTTCCAATCGCTTCTCACTACTTTGCAAATTTTGTATTTGTCTTAAGTATTATTGCAATTATTTATGCATCCTTAGTAGCTTTGATGCAAACAGATATGAAGAAGCTAATCGCTTATTCATCAGTCGCTCATATGGGTTATGTTACCATTGGAATTTTCTCATTTACTAAACAAGGAATAGACGGTGCAATTTTTCAAATGATTAGTCATGGATTGATTTCTTCATCATTATTTTTATGCGTTGGCGTTTTGTATGACCGTGTCCATAGCAGATTAATTGAAGACTACTCAGGTATTGTAAATATTATGCCAAAATTTGCTTTAGTATTTGTATTCTCATCTCTTGCAAATATAGGCCTACCAGGCACAAGTGGATTTGTTGGAGAATTTTTAACTTTGATCGGAACTTTTAAAGTAAATTATATTGTATCCATACTCGCAGCAACAGGCGTTATATTATCTGCTGCTTATTCATTATGGTTATGTAAACGAGTTGTATTTGGAGAATTTAAAGTTAATTACCAGGGTGAAAAATTATTAGACTTAGATGTAACAGAAATATTTATTTTATTTATGCTAATGATTTTAACAATTGTATTTGGTGTTTATCCAAATTTAATTTTAGATTCAATTTCATCTTCTGTAGATTTAGTCGTTAAAAACATGAGAGTTATTAAATGAAAAATATTATCCCAGAATTATTTATATTATTAAGCTCATTCTCTTTATTAATTGCAGGAGTTTTTTTTAAAAATTTTAATAAAATAATAAATTATATTATTGTTATATTACTTGCTGCTTTAATTTTCGTTATTTATTTTAATTTTACAACATCTGTTACTTTATTTGGCAACAGTTATACAATTGACCCGTTATCAAATTTTATGAAGATGTTAGTTTTGATTTCAGTTTTGTTTACGATGTTAATTTCAAATTCTTATCTTGAACGATTAAATATTGCTAAATTTGAGTATCCAATCATCTTATTGTTATCGACTCTTGGAATGTTTGTAATGATTAGCGCTAATAACTTAATTGTGTTCTATTTAGGATTAGAGCTTCAATCACTATGTCTTTATGTACTCGCAGCAATTAACACTAAGTCACTTAAATCTTCAGAAGCAGGTTTAAAATACTTTGTTTTAGGCTCTTTATCCTCAGGTCTATTATTGTATGGATGTTCTTTAGTTTATGGATTTACAGGTTCTGTTGATTATTCAGTAATAGCAAAAGTTGCAATGGAACAGAGCGGCGCTTTAAAATTTGGATTAGTTTTCATTCTTTGTGGAATTGCATTTAAAATATCAGCAGTACCATTTCATATGTGGGCTCCAGATGTTTATGAAGGATCACCTACATCGGTTACAACATTTTTTGCTATGGCACCTAAAGTTGCGGCCATTGCGGCTTTGATAAAATTTTTAAATGTTCCTTACGCAAACTTTATTAACGAATGGAGACCAATTATTATAGTTCTCTCTATTGCATCAATGTTCCTTGGTGCTGTTGCAGCAATTGGCCAAAGCAATTTAAAAAGACTGATGGCTTATAGCTCAATCGGTCACGTCGGTTTTATTCTTGCCGGGCTTGCAATAGCAACACCTCAGTCATTAAGCGCAGTATTAGTTTATATAGTTATTTATGTGTTTATGAATATTGGAGTGTTTGCCTGTATCATGTCGTTAAATAGAAATGGAGTTTATTTTGAAAATATTTCTGATCTATCAGGACTTTCAAAACACCATCCACTTATTGCAATTTGTTTAACAATATTAACTTTCTCTTTAGCTGGCATTCCTCCGCTTGCAGGTTTTTTTGCAAAATTTTATATTTTCTTAGCAATCATTCAGCAAAAAATTTATTATCTTGCTGTTGTTGGATTATTATCTGCTGTGATTGCAGCATTCTATTATCTACGAATTATAAAAGTTATTTACTTTGATGCTGCTAAAGAGAGTTACGATAAAAATTCTAGTTATGGTTTAAAATTTTCTCTTATCGTTTCAACAGTTATAATACTATTTTATTTCATCGATCCATCCTCACTCAATATAATTGTAGAAAATATTACGAAAAATATAAAATAAATGAGTTTGCCTATTTTTAATTTTACAAAAATAGAGAGTACAAATGATTTTGCGAGGTCGTTAATTACCGAACATAAAATTTTTAAAGGAATTGTTATTGCAGATCAACAAACAAAAGGCCGTGGTAGATATGGTAATAAATGGAACTCACCAAAAGGAAATTTATATTTTACTATTTTCTTTCCAATTTTAAAGGCTAATCTAAAAAAAATTCAGTTTCTTGTGCAATTACAAATTAGAAATATTCTAATAAATTATAATATTAAAAATGTTTCTCTAAAGTGGCCTAACGACCTTTATATTAATAATAAAAAAGTTTGTGGAATCTTGCAGGAAAGTATTGTCTTTAATAAGTTTTTCTTAATTATTGGTATTGGTATTAATGTAAAATCTTCTCCAAAGATTAAAAAATATCCAACGACTTACTTAAATAAAGAAACAAACAAAAAAATTAACCTCAGAGAATTGATAGAAAAACTTAAAAAATGTTTTGTAAGTAGTATTATTGATAAAAAATATTCACTAAAAAAGATCGCTAAAGACTGGAATAAATATGCTTTTAATAAAAATAAGTTTATAAAATTCAAAATAAACAATAAGATTTATAAGGGTATTTTTAAAGGTATTAATAACAACGGTGCTTTGATTTTACAGCACAATAATCACAAAGATTATTTTACGCATGGTAGCTTAGTTTGAATTATTTGATCATCGATATTGGCAATACAAACATTGATTTTGTTAATTTTAATAACTTAACAAACATGTATTCCAATAAATTTACAGTTGATACTTCTGATATCTTAAATGGTCGTCTTGGTAATATTAATAAAAAAATTAAAAAAAACTTCTACAAAGGTGCACTTTGCTCAAGCGTTGTTCCAAATGCATTTAATAAATTAAAAAAAATGTTAAAGAGCAAAAATGTTCATCTAAATGAAATTAAGCAACGAAACCTTGATCTTCCAATTAAGATTAAAATAAATAAACCAAAACAAGTAGGTTCAGATAGAGTCGTAAATGCTATTGCCGCATTCAAGATTTATAAAAGAAATTCAATCATTATTGATTTTGGAACAGCAACAACTTTTGATGTCATGGTTAAAAATACTTATATTGGTGGGATGATTACACCTGGTATTAATTTATCATTAAAGGTTTTAAAAGAAGCAACAGCTAAGCTTCCTTTAATTAAATTAAAAAAAACTAATAAATACATAGGAAAAGATACGGTGAGTGCAATGAATAACGGTATGTATTGGGGCTATATTGGTTTAATTAAGGAACTTGTGAAAAAAATTATTAAAGAAACAAAAAAGAAGTATCTGGTTATTTTTACTGGTGGACTTGCAAATATTTTCTTTTCTTCATTTCCATTCAAAGACAAAGTTATTGATCAGCAAATAACTTTAAAAGGAATAGCTGAAACTTTAAAATTTAACCTAAAAAATATTTAATGACTAAAGGAGGACAAGAATTAGTTTATTGCTCACTAGGTGGAGCAGGTGAGATCGGTATGAATTTAAATTTATTTGGTTACGGTAAGCTAGGCGAATACAAATGGATCATCGTTGATATTGGAGTTACTTTTTCTGATGACAATATTCCAGGCATCGAAGTCATTCTTCCAAATCCAGAATTTATTGCAAATCAAAAAGAGAATTTGCTAGGGATAGTTTTAACGCATGCTCATGAAGATCATGTTGGAGCAATTGCACATTTGTGGCCTATGTTGGAATGTCCAATCTATGCAACCCCATTTACCGCAGCAATTGTTAGAGAAAAATTTAAAGAAAAAAAAATTAATATCGGCAGTCATCTAAAAATTGTTAAATTAGGGGGTAACGTAAAACTAGGAGCCTTTGATATTGACTACGTTACGCTTACTCATTCCATTTTAGAACCCAACGGTCTTGCAATCACAACACCTGAAGGAGTTATTTTGCACACGGCAGATTGGAAGATTGATGATGATCCATTAATTGGAGAAAAAACAGATGTAAAAAAATTAACAGAAATAGGAAAAAAAGGAGTCCTTGCAATGGTGTGTGATTCCACTAACATTTTTAACTTAGGTTCTTCAGGTTCAGAAAGCTTAGTAAGAACTGGTCTTTTAACGGTTTTGGAGAAGATGAAAAATAGGATCGTTATTACGTCGTTTGCATCGAACGTTGCAAGAATGGAAACAGTCTTCAAAGTTGCAGAAAAAATCGGCAGACATGTTTGTTTAGTTGGAAGATCTATGAATAGAATTTACGAACTAGCAAGACAGTGTAATTATTTACAGGACATTAAGGTTCCAATTGACATTAGAGATTCAAAAAAAATGCCAAAAAATAAAATGATATTTCTTTGTACTGGCTCACAAGGAGAGCAAAGAGCAGCCTTAGCAAGAATTGCAAACGGTACTCATCCAGATCTTCATCTTGAAAAAGATGATAATGTTATTTTCTCCTCTAGAATTATTCCTGGTAATGAAAAAAGATTATTTAAAATTTTCAATGACTTTTCTAAAAACGATATCAACGTGTTATCTGAAGAAAATTCTATGATTCATGTCTCTGGTCATCCAGCACGTGAAGATCTTAAAAAAATGTATAATTGGGTGAAGCCAAAAATATTAATTCCTGTTCATGGCGAACAAAGACATATGGCCGAACATATTAATTTTGCAACGGAAATGGGTGTAAAGTTTCCAATTAAAGTGAGTAATGGAGAAATTATAAGACTTGCACCAGGCAATCCTCAAGTAGTTGATAAAGTAACATGGGGCAGAGTTTATTTAGATGGAAAAGTTTTGATTGATAACGACTCTCAAGTTTTAAAAGAGAGAAGAAATATGGCAGCAAATGGTTATATGGAGATTACAGTTTTAATTTCTAAAAACGGTCAGATAAAAAATAATCCAATTATTACTTTAAAAGGAATTCCCTTATTAGAGGAGGATGAAAGTGAGATTGAATTTGATTTAGAAGATGTGGTTATGGACACTTGTAAAACATTTAACTTAAATAATTCAAAACAAGAAAAGAATTTAATCGACACTTTAAAAGGTAATTGTAGAAAATTAATCAACGATAAATCTGGAAAAAAACCTTTAGTAAATATTAATTTAGTCAGATTCTAGTTTATGTCGATTACAGGTGGCATTATCATTTATGTAAATCTATGGATGATCATCTTGTTTATGGTGTTACCATTTGGAGTTACTAATCAAATTGATTCTCCAGACTTTCAAAAAGGTACTGATCCAGGAGCTCCAGTTGAATCTAAAATGAAAAAAAAGATTTTAATAACCACGCTTATAACAACAGTTATTTTTTCTTTAATCTTTGCCTTAGACAAATTAGATTTGTTTTATATTAGAAAATTATTATTTTAATGCTGATTTCAAAGCTATTTTTTCCTGTTCTTAGAGAAGTCTCAGCAGATGCTAAATTAAAATCGCATCAGATAATGCTTAAAGCTGGAATGATTAGACAGAGTGCTGCAGGTATTTATTCATGGCTGCCCTTAGGTCTTAAAGTATTAAAGAAGATCGAGCAGGTGGTTCGAGAAGAGCAGAACAATGTTGGTGCTCAAGAAATGTTAATGCCAACTATCCAATCAGCAGATATCTGGAAAGAAAGTGGTAGATATAATGATTACGGGCAGGAAATGCTTAGAATTAAAGATCGAGGCGATAGAGAGTTATTATATGGACCAACCAATGAAGAGTTAGTTACAGAAATTTTTAGAGATAACGTTAAGTCTTACAAGTCTTTACCATTAATTCTTTATCATATTCAGTGGAAATTTAGAGATGAGATTAGACCAAGATTTGGTGTGATGAGATGTCGAGAATTCTTAATGAAAGATTCTTATTCTTTTGATCTTACGAAAGAGGATGCAATTAAATCTTATAATAAAATGTTTTATGCATACCTTAGAACATTTACTAGATTAGAATTAAAAGCATTGCCGCTTCGTGCAAGTTCAGGACCGATCGGTGGAGATGCTTCCCATGAATTTATTATTCTAGCAGACACAGGCGAGAGCCAAGTTTATTTAGATAAATCATTACTAGATATTAATATTAATAGTTTCGATAGTTCCGAAACTTCTATTAATAAAATGATTTCATCATTTTCAACTCCTTATAGTGCAACAGATGAAAAACATTCCGATAAAGAATTTAATGAAAAAGTTTCAAAAGTTAATCAATTAGTAACCAAAGGAATTGAAGTCGGTCATATTTTTTATTTTGGAAATAAATATTCTCAACCCATGAAAGCAAACGTT
>JABHUX010000035.1 GCA_018658635.1 Alphaproteobacteria bacterium | reverse complement strand
GCTCTGAGTACACTTGCAAAACTATACTCCCTAGAGAATGACAATGATTTTATTGCTTTAATTATTGATCATAAACTAAGAAAGGAGTCTGCTGAGGAAGCAAAAAAAACTTATAAAAGTTTAATCAATAATAAAATCAAGGCCAAGATTTTAACTTACCAGGGCGAAAAATTTTCCTCAAATATTCAAAAAAAAGCAAGAGATCTGCGATATGATTTATTTGAAAAATATTGTGAGAAAAATAAAATTAAATTTCTTATTCTTGCACATCATCAAGACGATCTAATTGAGAATTTTTATATAAGATTAATTAGAGGCAGTGGCATTAAAGGCCTAACTTCATTGCAAAACATTTTTAAATTTAATAAAAATTTTTATCTTTTAAGACCTTTATTAAACTTTAATAAACAGGAATTATTAAGCGTAACTAAGAAATCTTTTTCGTCATGGGTTGAAGATCCTTCAAATAAAAATGATAAATTTTTAAGAGTTAGAATTAGAAAAATGCAGAGTAAGTTGCAGAAAGAAGGATTTGATCCTAAACGTATTATCAAAACTATTGAAAATCTTAATACTGCAAAAGATTCATTGGATTTTTATATTTTTAAATCAGAGAAGAAGTATTTAAAATTTTATAAAGAAGGCTATGCAATATTAAAGTTCTCTCTTTTCAACAACGAAGCTCAGGAAGTAATTTTTAGAGTTATTATCAAAGCAATTCATTTTGTTTCAGGAGAATATTATCCACCAAGATCAGATAGTTTAAAAATTTTAATGAAAAACCTATCTAAAAAATCTTTTAAATCTTCAACTTTAGGAGGATGTTTAATTGAAAAAAATAAAAATATAATTTCATTTTTTAGGGAAGATAGAAATATTGCTTTTGAAAATTTAAATAAAATAAAGCAAAAAGCAAACTGGGATGATCGTTTTTTAGTTTATAAAAATTTCAATAATAAACAACAATTTGTTGTTAAGAAATTAGGAAATGATGGAATTGAATATTTAAAAAAAAATAAATTTAATGATTATGAAAATAAAATTCCAGAAAATGCAAAAAAAACATTACCATCTTTTTGGAATAATAAAGGCGAGTTATTATTTGTTCCTTTCGTCAATTTTAAGAATAAGAAATACAACATTAAAAATGACAGTTTTGTGGTGCGATATCTTAGATTTATTTGAGAATAACACTTGTTTAATCTATAATAATGATTACTTTTAAATTATGAATTTGCGCAATTTAATGATGTGGGGCGTAATAGTTCTACTTGTTTTAGGCTTATATAATCTTTTCCAAAATCCAGGATCAATTGCTGGAAAAACTGAAATGCCTTTTTCTACTTTTTTAACAGAAGTGGACAAGGGAAATGTTGTTTCAGTTGATATTAGAGGAAGCGAAATTTCTGGAAACTTTAAAGACGGGAAAGGTTTTAAAACCTATTCTCCAAACTATCCAAATTTAGTTGAAAAATTATCGGCAAAAGGAGTCGCAATTACTGCAGGTCCTAGAGAAGAAAAAGGACCTTCGTTGTGGGGAATAATATTGTCATGGTTCCCTATGTTACTGCTTATAGGAGTATGGATATTTTTTATGCGCCAAATGCAAGGTGGCAAAGGCGGGGCTATGGGATTTGGAAGATCAAAAGCAAAATTACTTACTGAAGCTCATGGTAGAGTTACATTTCAAGATGTTGCTGGAGTTGAAGAGGCAAAAGAAGAATTAGAAGAGATTGTTCATTTTTTAAAAGATCCCAGAAAATTTCAAAAATTAGGAGGAAGAATTCCAAAAGGCGCTTTGCTTGTTGGACCTCCAGGAACAGGTAAGACTTTATTAGCAAGAGCAATTGCAGGAGAGGCAAATGTTCCTTTCTTTACAATTTCAGGATCAGATTTTGTTGAGATGTTTGTTGGGGTTGGAGCATCTAGAGTTAGAGATATGTTTGAGCAAGGAAAGAAGAGCGCTCCTTGCATTATATTTATAGATGAGATTGATGCTGTTGGAAGAAGTAGAGGAGCTGGTTTAGGCGGAGGCAACGATGAAAGAGAGCAGACATTAAATCAGTTACTTGTTGAGATGGATGGATTTGAAACTAATGAAGGCGTGATTTTAATTGCAGCAACAAACAGACCGGATGTTTTAGATCCTGCTTTATTAAGACCAGGTCGTTTTGACAGACAAGTTGTAGTATCTAATCCAGATATTATTGGTAGAGAAGCAATTTTAAAAGTACATCTTAAAAAAATTACTACAGGCCCAGATGTAAACCCTAAAGTTATTGCAAGAGGCACACCAGGCTTTTCAGGAGCTGATCTTGCAAATATTGTAAATGAATCTGCATTACTTGCGGCAAGAAGAAATAAAAGAATTGTTACTATGTCTGATCTTGAGGAAGCAAAAGATAAAGTGATGATGGGAGCAGAAAGAAAATCTATGGTTATGACCGAAGAAGAGAAAACATTGACTGCTTACCATGAAGGTGGACATGCAGTTGTTGCTTTGTATGAGCCAACTTCAGATCCAATTCATAAAGCAACAATTATTCCAAGAGGTAGAGCTTTAGGGATGGTTATGAGACTGCCAGAAAGAGATCAGCTATCTATAACTAGAGAAAAAATGTTTGGTAATATCTCTGTTGCTATGGGCGGGAGAATTGCTGAGGAAATGATATTTGGTTATGACAATGTAACCTCTGGAGCATCCTCTGACATCGAAATGGTAACAAAAATGGCTAAAAATATGGTTACCAGATATGGAATGAGTGATCAGTTAGGACCTATTGCTTATCAAGAAAATGAAGAAGAAGTATTTTTAGGAAGATCTGTATCAAGAACACAGAATGTGTCAGAAGAAACTGCTAAAAAAATCGACTTTGAAGTTAAAAAAATTGTCGAAGCGGGTTATGCGAGGGCTAAAAAAATATTAGCAGAAAAAGTTGACGAACTTCATAAAGTTTCAAAAGCTTTATTAACTTATGAAACGTTATCAGGGGAAGAAATTAAAAAAATAGTATTTGAAAATATTTATCCAAAACGTCTATCTGGCAGAGAAGAAGCTAGCACTACAAAGAAAAAACTAGGTAGCGCTCTAGGAACAATAGGTTTAAAGCCTAATACACAAAGTTAACCTAACTTTTCTTTCATGAAAAGTATTTACATAAGGCCAACCAATATTATCTTTGGCCAAAAGGCAAATTTTTTTATTCAAGAAGGAACTGCCAAAAGTCTTTGTGGACTGGAAGATGTTGGTTTTTTATCAGTAGAGATTTTAAAAAGACAAGCTGATGGAAATACAGTTGAAGAATATAGTGTGCTAGAATTAGAAAAATTGGATCTTAGAAATGAAATTGAAAGCGATATAGATAAAATAACTTCAAAAAGAAATAATATTTATAATTTAAATTTTAAAAATCCTATTTTAATGGGAGTTTTAAATGTTACTCCGGATAGTTTTTCAGATGGAGGAAAATATAATACTACTTTTAGAGCGCTTGATCATGTCAAGGGCATGATTGATTTTGGAGCTCATATTATTGATGTTGGTGGAGAGTCGACAAGACCAGGGGCAAGGTCAGTTAGTGAACAAGATGAAATAGCGAGAACATCAGAGACAATTCAATTTATTAAAAAGAAATATCCAAATCAATTAATTTCATTAGATACAAGAAAATCTAAAGTAATGCAGCACGGCATAAGTATAGGAGTTAATATATTAAATGACGTTTCAGCATTAGATTTTGATCAACAGTCTTATCAAGTTGTAAAAGATTCAGGAAAACCAATTATTTTAAATCATTCTCAAGGCATCCCAGAAGATATGCAAAATAATCCAACTTACGAAAATGTGTTACTTGATATTTTTGATTATTTTGAAAATAAAATTAAATTTTTAAAAAGTAATGGAATTAGGGATGAGCAAATTATTATTGATCCAGGAATTGGTTTTGGAAAAACTTTAGAGCATAATTTAGAAATTATTTCTAAGATTTCATTATTTCATAGTCTTGGTTATCCAATAATGGTGGGTCCTTCACGAAAAAGCTTTATTGGTAAAATTATGGGCGAGAAAGATAATCCACAAAGATTAGGAGGCTCAATAGCCTCTGTTTTATATTCTTATTTGCAAGGTATTCAGCTATTTAGAGTTCATGATATACAAGAAGCGAGCGAGGCTCTTAAAGTTTATTCTGAATTTTTAAAGAAACAATAATGAAAAAGTATTTTGGAACTGATGGTATTAGAGGAGAAGTAAATAAGGGCAATATTACTGGAGAAATGTTCTTTAGGTTTGGTCTTGCTGCAGGAACATATTTTTCTAATCAAAACAAACAACGTCACAAAGCAATCATTGCAAAAGATACTCGTTTATCAGGTTACATGCTTGAGCCTGCTTTAGTTTCAGGACTTATTTCTGCGGGCATGGATGTTTTGTTATTAGGACCATTGCCAACTAACGGACTTGCAATGTTAACAAAATCTATGAAAGCTGATCTTGGAATTATGTTAACAGCATCCCACAACCCTCATACGGATAATGGATTAAAACTTTTTGGCCCTGATGGCATGAAACTTTCTGATAAAGTTGAAAAAAAAATTGAAAAATTAATTGATGATAAAGTTGAAAAATATTTAGTAAAACCAAACTTATTGGGCAGAGCCAAGAGACTAGAAGATGCAACTGAGAATTATATAGAAATATTAAAAAATATTTTTCCAAAAACATTTAATTTATCAGGTGTTAAAATATTTTTAGATTGCGCAAATGGAGCTTCTTATAAGTCGGCGCCAGCCTTACTTAGAGAATTAGGAGCTGAGGTTGTGGCCATTGGAATTAATCCAGACGGATTTAATATTAATAAAAATTGTGGATCAACCCATCCAGAGCTTATTCAGAAATCAGTAAAAACTCATAAAGCAGATATTGGCATAGCATTCGATGGTGATGCAGATAGAGTTATCATGTGCGATGAAAAAGGAGAAATTATTGATGGCGATCAAATTATCGCAATGATCGCAAAAAATTGGAAAAAGAAAAAAATTTTAAATGGCGGTGTAGTTGGAACATTAATGACGAATTTAGGATTAGAAAATTATTTCAAAAAAAATAATATTAAATTTTATAGAGCGGATGTAGGAGATCGATATGTTAAAGAAAAAATGAATACTTTGAAATATAATTTAGGAGGAGAACAGTCGGGACACATTATACTTGGAAACCTTGCAACTACAGGAGATGGATTGTTGGTTGCTTTAGAAGTTTTAAATTCTTTAAAAAATAATGGCAAAGCAAGTAAAGTATTTTCGATATTTAAAAAAGTTCCTCAAGTTTTAGAAAATATTAAAATTAAGAATAAAAATATTGTTGAAAGCAAATCTCTTAAAACAAAGATCAATCAAATTAATAAAAATTTAAAACATGAAGGCAGATTGTTAGTTAGAAAATCAGGAACAGAAAATCTTGTTAGAATAATGGTTGAAAGCTCTGATAAGAAATTAATCAAAGATACTGTGAGCAAAGTAAAAAAACTAATACTAAATTAAGCCCAACATTGAAATTAAAGTCTAAACTATTAATTATTGCAGGTTCAGATTCTAGCGGAGGAGCTGGCATTCAAGCGGATATTAAAACAGCAACGTCTCTTGGGGTTTATGCAATGACAGCAATAACCGCGATTACTGCTCAAAATACAACAGGAGTAAAATCAATTATTGGTATTCCTCCAAAAGAAATTTTTAATCAAATTTCAGTCTCAGTTCAGGATATCAAGCCAAATTCTGTAAAAATTGGCATGCTGCATAATGTGGGTGTCATCAAAGAAGTTATCAAGGCTATTAAGAAACATAAACTAAAAAATATTATAATAGATCCTGTGATGGTTGCAAAAGGAGGTTATAGATTGATCGGTAATAGTTCTGTTAATTATTTAAGAAAAAAATTATTACCTTATGCATTATTAGTAACGCCAAATATTCCAGAGGCTGAAACTTTAATTAAAAAAAGAATTAAAACTTTAGAAGATGTAATTAAAGCTGGAAAAGAAATTTTAAAGTTTGGACCTAAGTTTGTTCTTATAAAAGGAGGACATACTAATAAATCCTTTATTGAGGATGTATTAATTTCAAAAAATAATATTAAAATTTTTAAAAATAAGAAAATTAAAACCAAAAATACACATGGTACAGGGTGCACTTTATCTAGTGCAATTGCCTCTTTTATTTCTAAAAATTACAATATGGACGAATCGTGCAGAAGATCTATTCAATATGTGCATAAAGCAATTTTACTAAATCCGAAATTTGGGAGTGGACACGGGCCAATTAATCATATGGCTTTATTAAATTAAATAATTTAAATCTTTATAGAGATCTAAAAAATTTACTTATGACAAACGTTGTGGTTGTAGGCTCTCAGTGGGGCGATGAGGGCAAAGGGAAGATTGTGGACTGGCTTTCAGAGCAAGCCGATGTCGTTATTAGATTTCAGGGCGGGCATAATGCTGGCCATACATTAGTTATTAATGGAAAAGTTTTTAAATTAAAATTACTTCCATCAGGAATAGTTAGAGGTGATAAAATTTCAATTATTGGAAATGGAGTTGTTATTGATCCTTGGGCATTACTAGAAGAGATTGAAGAGATAAAAAAAAAAGGAGTGGATGTTAACGAAAATAATTTAATTATTTCCGATACAGCAACTTTAATTTTGCCTTTTCATAAAGAAATGGATGAGATCAGGGAAGATTCAGCAAAATCTAAAATTGGAACTACAAGAAGAGGAATAGGGCCTGCGTATGAAGATAAGATTGGTAGGCGTTCTATTCGAGTTATGGATTTAAGTTCGAAGACAAATTTAGAACAAAGATTAGAAGTTATTTTAGAACATCATAACGCAATTAGAAAAGGATTAAAAAAGAAGGTGTATAAATCAGAAGAATTAATTAAAGAACTGTTAAAAATAGCACCTGAAATATTAAAATTTTCTCAACCAGTTTGGAAAAAAATTGCTGAATATCAAAAATTAAATAAAAAAATATTATTTGAAGGAGCGCAGGGAATATTACTTGATGTTGATCATGGAACTTATCCTTATGTTACCTCATCAAATACTGTAGCTGGAACAGCGTCGGTAGGTACAGGATGCGGTCCAAAAACAATAGATTATGTTCTTGGAATTACTAAAGCTTATACGACAAGAGTAGGTGAAGGCCCTTTTCCAACAGAGCTTAAAGATGCCACGGGCGAATTAATTGGCCAAAGAGGTCATGAATTTGGAACCGTTACTAATAGAAAAAGAAGATGTGGCTGGTTTGATGGAGTTCTTGTTAAACAATCAGCAACCATCTCAGGAATTACCGGCGTGGCACTAACCAAGTTAGATGTTCTTGATACATTGGATGAAATTAAATTTTGTGTTGGTTACAAATTACATGGTAAAGAAATTGATTATTTCCCAAGCGCATCAGAAGATCAATTTGCAGTAAAGCCTATCTATAAAACTTATGAAGGATGGAAGTCTGAGACTAAAGGAATAAGAAATTACAAAGAATTGCCTGAAAAAGCTAAAATCTATATTGCTGCCATTGAAGATTTTATAGGCGTTAAGATTGGGAGTATTTCAACAAGTCCTGAAAGAGACGATACGATTTTTGTGGAAGATCCTTTTAATGCGTAATGAAAGGTTTTGTTTTAATATTTTCTAACATTGCTTTTTGAACTTTTTCAAAAGCTCTATTTTCAATTTGCCTTACTCTTTCTCTACTAATTTTATATTTTTGGCTGAGCTCTTCCAAAGTTTTTGGCTCATCAATAAGTTTTCTGTCATATAAAATTTCTTTTTCTCTCTCATCTAAAATTTTTAAAGCTGTTTGTAATAAAGCATGTTTTTGATCTAATTCTTGACGTTGAGAAATCAATAGCTCTTGATCAGCATTTTCGTCTACAATCCAATCTTGCCACTGACCGCTTTGCTCTTCATCAGAAATTTTTGCATTTAATGATTTTTCTTGTCCTGCCATTCGTCTGTTCATTGAAATAACTTCATCTTCATTAACATCTAATCGATTTGCTATTTCTTTTACATGAGCATCAGTCATGTCACCGCTTTCAATAGCAAAAATTTGGTTTTTTAATTTTCTAAGATTGAAAAATAATTTTTTTTGTGCAGCAGTTGTTCCAATTTTAACCAAACTCCATGATCTTAAAATGTATTCCTGGATAGAAGCTTTAATCCACCACATCGCATATGTTGCAAGTCTAAATCCTCTTTCAGGATCAAATTTTTTAACTGCCTGCATTAAACCAATGTTACCCTCAGATATTAATTCGCCAACGGGTAAACCATAACCTCGGTATCCCATTGCAATTTTTGCAACTAATCGCAAATGACTTGTAACTAAAGTGTGAGCTGACTCTCTATCACCCTTTTCACGCCAATTTTTTGCAAGAATATACTCTTGCTCTGGCTCTAGCATTGGGAATTTTCTAATTTTTAATAAATAAGAATTTAAACTTCCCTCAGGAGTAAGCGCAGGAAGACTAGAATTTTTTTCAATTTTTTCCATTATATTTATGTAGGCATTATAACTGGGATAACAAGATATTAAAACTTAAGCTTTTTAATTGTTTTTAATAGATTTTCAAAATCTTTTGGTTTTTCACATTCAAATTCAATTTCTTTTTTTGTAGTTGGATGAATAAATCCAATGGATTTTGCATGCAAGGCTTGCCTTTTAAATCCTTCTAATAATTCTTTAAATTCAGGATCAATATCTCTGATAAATTTATTTTGCTTTCCGTAAATTTGATCACCAATAATAGGATTGCCATGAGAAGAAAGATGAACTCGGATTTGGTGAGTTCTTCCTGTCTCAAGTCTGCATTCAAGAAAGCTCATATCAGGAATTTTTTTACCTGAAAAAAATTCCATAGTATTGTAATTTGTAACAGCATCTTTTCCTCTAGAAGTGTTAATGCTCATTTTTTTTCTGTTAAATTTACTTCTGCCAATCATAGAAGAGATTTGTCCTGAACTTGGTTTCATTCTTCCATAAACAAGGACTTCATAAATTCTTTTGATAGTATGTTCCGCAAACTGTTTTGATAAAAAAATATGAGCGTTATCATTTTTTGCAACTACTAATAGACCGCTGGTTCCTTTATCAATTCTATGAACTATCCCTGGTCTTAATTCTCCACCTATGGTTGAAAGTTTATTTTTGCAATGAAACATAAGAGCATTTACTAAAGTGTTATCAAAGTTTCCAGCACCGGGATGAACGACCATTTCAGGAGATTTATTAATAATTAATAAATCAGCATCTTCATAACGAATATCCAGTTTAATATCTTTTGCGGTAATATTAACTTCCTTAGGCTCAGGTATTAAAACTTCTACAATGTCAGAAGATCTTATTTTTATTGAAGGTTGAGTTATTTGAATTTTATTAATTTTAACAAAACCTTCATTAATAATATTTTTAATTCTTGTTCTGCTAATTTCTGGAATTAAAATAGCAAGAGCAGAATCTAAGCGTGTATTGTTTTTCTCTTCTGTTATTTCAAATTTGTATTCGTTAAGAGACATGATTAACAATTTTGGTGGTCTTGCTAGGACTTGAACCTAGAACTCTAGTTTCGAAGACTAGGATGATATCCATTTCACTACAAGACCGTGATAAATATTTCTAGAAGCTAAACTAACAAAATTGTGAGTGTAGGCCTATAAAAATTAAGCCTTATTTTTATTAAAATTTTTTGAGTTATAAAATTTATAAGGGTTTGGGAGCTAATTAGTTCCAAAACCCTTATAATTCAAATTGAAATTATCTTTTTTTATATCTAGCAGCTTCTTTAGATCCACCCGTTGCATTACCTTTAGTGTATGAGTGTTTCCCAGTGCCTGCAAGTTCACCATTTCTAACAATAGTATATTCTTTTCTAACTTGTTTTCTTGAGAAGATGCATTCTAGAATTTCTCTTACTCCATCCGCATAACGCGTTTGAGCAGACAAAGATGTTCCAGAGGTGTGTGGCGTCATACCGTGATGAGGCATCTTTCTCCAAATGTGGTCATTTGGTGCTGGTTGTGGGAACCAAACGTCTCCCGCATATCCACTTAATTGACCAGATTTTAATGCCGCTGCAATAGCTTGTTTGTTACATATTTTACCTCGCGCAGTATTAACGATGTAAGCACCTTTTTTCATCTTGCTAATCATTTTTTTATCAAAAAGATTTTCTGTTTCCGGATGTAAAGGGCAGTTGATTGTTACTACGTCGCAAACTTTAACTAAAGATTCAACAGAACTGTGAAATTTAAGATTTAATTCTTTTTCAACAGACTTAGGTAGTCGATGTTTATCAAAATAGTGTAAATGAACTCCGAAAGGTTTCATTTTTCTCAGCGCATCTAAACCAATTCGACCAGCAGCAACTGTTCCAATATGCATTCCTTCAACATCATAAGATCTATGAACTGCGTCTGCAATATTCCAACCTCCTCTATTAACGATGGCATGTTGGTTATGATAATCTCTAACTAGAGAAATAATCATCATTACAATGTGCTCTGCAACTGATCTTGAATTACAATAAGTAACTTCATAAACATCAATATTATGATCCATAGCAGCTTGTAGATCTACGTGATCAGAACCGATCCCTGCAGTAATTGCATATTTTAAATTTGGAGCCGACTCCATCTTTTCTCTAGTTAAGTAATAAGGCCAGAAAGGTTGTGATATAACAATGTCAGCGTCTTTTAATTCTTTATCAGCACGACATCCTTTTCCATCTTTATCTGATGTAACAACTAACTTGTGGCCATTTTTTTGCAAAAATTTTCTAAGACCTAATTCTCCCGATACGCAACCAAGCAATGTTCCGGGTTTAAAATCTCTTCCTTTAGGAGTAGGTAAAGTTTGTCCATCAGGATATTTTTTAATTACTGGTAATTTACTAAGAGGATATTTCTTTGGCATCCCTTTCTTTGGATTGTCATACAATACGCACAAAATTTTCATTATTTGCTCCCTTTATATTTTAATTTTAGAGGATTATTAAAGCACAAAAGAATAAAAGTGCACAGTAAATAATTGAATTTTTAATTTTTCAGTATTTTATGAGTTAAATCGAACTTTTCCAACTATTAGGATAATTTTTTTTTAAAACTACTCGATTTAAAATAACTGCATATATTATAATTATAATCGAACCATAAATAATTGGATTTAAAAGAAAAGGGTAAGAAGAAGTACCAAGAATTATAAGAATCGGATTTCCTCCTGCGGGAGGATGAGTTACACCAAGTAATATCATTACAAATATTGCAAGACCTACTGCAATTGCAATCTGCAAAAATTGATCAATCGGTAAAAATTGTAAAATTAAAATACCAACTAATGATGTAGTGAAATGGCCAAAAAATATGTTTTTTGGTTGAGAAAAAGGACTTTCAGGATATCCAAAAACTAACACCATTGTGGCGCCGAAAGAGCCAACAACAAACAAACCGTAGGGAGTATTTAAACTTAAGAATGAAAGTGACCCTATGGTAATTCCTGAAAATACAAATGCCAACGAAGCTTGTTTAAAATTTTTTTTTATTAAATTAAGCATCTCTTTTAGAATTATCATTATAATTTTGTAATTACTCTAGTTAAAAAACTCTCTTTTAAGTTGTAAAATTTTTACTTAATTCTCAATTTTTTATGAAATCTCCACTTCTATTTATTGTTTGTAGGATACTTTTTTTGCAAGTATAATTTTAGCTTATAAAAATTAAAGGGGGACTAATTAATGATTAATAAATACCTTAAGAAGATTGCTTCTGCGCTAAGTGCAGCAATTTTCTTTACAACAATAGTGTTGCCAGGAAATTTATTTGCACAAACAAAAGAGACGCAATATTTTCCAATACCAAGCAGTCGAGTAGGTCCATATTCAGCGATGGGCACTGGATATTACGGTGCACAAATTGATTACATGAATTATGTTAATGCCACTGGTGGTGTAAACGGAGTTATGTTGACATGGCAAGAGTGCGAAACAGAATATAACGCAGCAAAAACTGTAGAGTGCTATCAAAGACTTATGACAAAAGATGGTCAGAAGATGGTAGTATTTGACACACTAGGAACTCCTGGTGCTTACGCAGTTATTAATCGAATGGCAGAGGACAAAGTTGTTCTAGCTCAGTACGGTTATGGAAGAACAGATGCTGCTGACGGTACAGTTTGGCCGTGGGTGTTTAATGCCGCAAGTAGCTACTGGTCACAAATTGCAGTTAAGCTAAGATGGATGGCTGAACTTGAAGGTGGTGGCCCTGAAAAATTAAAGGGAAAAAAAATAGTTCACATGCACATCGACACTGCATTTGGACGTGAACCACTTCCAACAATGAGAAGACTTGCTAAAGAATGGGGATTTACATTAGTAGAAATCGCTGTAGCACCTCCAGGATTAGAACAACAATCTCAGTGGTTGCAGGTTAGACAAGAAAAACCTGATTGGGTAACTTTTTGGGGTGCAGGTTCTGGAATGAATTCAACGGCGATGACAAACGCTGCAAGAATTAATTTTCCAAGAACAAAAATGATGTACGTTACTTTTGGTGGAGCTGAAGAGGATATGATTCCTGCTGGAGATTCTTCTAACGGTACATACGTTGTTTCAAATGCGCTTCCTGGAAAAAATTATCCTTTAATTAAGAATATTCAGGAAAAAGTTTACAAAGCTGGAAAAGGAAATATGGCTGATCCAAATCGAGTTGGTACCGCTTATTACAATAGAGGTTTAGGCGCTTCTATTATGTGGGTTGAAGCATTGCGAAATGCACAAAAAATGCACAATAAAGTTGGAAAAGCAGTTACTGGCGAAGAGTTTAGAGCTGGATATGAGGCTATAAACATGACCGATGCTAGAATGAAAGAACTTGGCATTGATGGAATGTTAGCTCCATTTGCACTTTCTTGTTCTCAGCATGAAGGCGCAGGCAAATTCGCTTTAATGCAATGGGACGGCAAAGCTCAAGCTTTCAAAAAAGTTAAGGACTGGACAGCTCCTAACGATCCAAAAGCTATAAGAGCTCAAATCGTAGAATCAGCTGCTAAGTATGCTGAGGAAAATAAAATTACACCTAAAAAGTGTAGTTAAGCCTTAAATTAATAAATTTAATTTAGGGAGTGTGAATTATTTTAAATATTAAAAATAGTTTACACTCCCTATTTAAATATCTAAATTTCACGAGAAAAAATAATACAAAATTTTAATGGAGAAAGATTGTAAAAATATATTAGAAGTTAAAAATATAGAGGTAGTCTATGATAATGTTATTTTAGCACTTCATAATGTTTCTCTTAAGGTACCGCAAGGAAAAATCGTAGCTCTACTAGGGGCTAATGGAGCTGGAAAAAGCACAACTTTAAAATCAATATCAACCATGCTTGCTTCTGAAAGAGGCAAAGTTACAAAAGGCTCGATTAATTACGATGACAAGGTAATTAACAATCAAACTCCTTCAGAGATGGTTGGATTTGGAATGGTACAAGTTCTTGAAGGCAGAAGATGTTTTGGACATTTAACTGTTGAAGAAAATATTATTGCAGGAGCATATTCAAGAAAATTATCAAGGGGTGACTTAAATCAAGAACTTGAAAAAATTTATAGTTATTTCAAAAGACTTAAAGAAAGAAGAAAAAGCCAGGCAGGATTTACATCGGGGGGCGAGCAACAAATGGTAGCCGTTGCAAGAGCAATGATGACAAAACCAAAAATGCTTTTGTTAGATGAGCCGTCTATGGGTTTAGCTCCTCAGTTAGTTGCAGAAATATTTAATATTGTAAAAATGTTAAATGAAAAAGAAGGGGTTAGTATTTTATTAGCTGAACAAAATACAAATATTGCTCTTAAAAATTCTGACTATGGATATATCATTGAAACAGGAAATGTAATGTTAGAAGGGTCAGCAAAAAGTTTATTAGGTAATGACAAAGTAAAAGAATTGTATTTGGGGATCTCAAAAGGAAAAAGATTAAATTTCAGAGACGCTGTTAAGGACAACGAAAAAAAAATAAATAAGGCTCATTAAGAAAAATTATGGCTGAAGGTAGAAAATTTAAAACCGGAAAAACTATTTTAGAAGTAAAAAATATTTCCTTAAGTTTTGGTGGTGTTAAAGCTATTACCGATATTTCTTTTGATGTTTTAGAACATGAAATAAGGGCGCTGATCGGCCCAAATGGCGCAGGAAAAAGCTCATTACTTAACTGCATTAATGGAATTTATAAGCCACAAGAAGGACAAATATTATTCAAAGGTGAGGTTTTGGATAAAATTACGCCTAATATTATCGCTCAAAAAGGAATTTCTAGAACGTTTCAAAATCTTGCTCTTTTTAAAAGGATGTCAGTGTTAGACAATATTTTAGTGGGTAGAAAACTACACTCAAAAGCTAATTTCCTTGAAGTAGCTCTTCAGCTTCCAAGAGCAACAAGAGAAGAGAAGAAAAATAGAGAAAAGTGTGAAGAGATTATTAAATTCTTAGAAATCGAAAATATCAAAAATACACCTGTCGGTAAACTTCCTTACGGCCTGCAAAAAAAAGTTGAATTAGGACGTGCGCTTGCAACAGAGGCTAATGTATTATTGCTAGATGAACCAATGGCCGGAATGAACGTTGAAGAAAAAAGGGATATGTGTAGATTTGTTTTAAAAGTAAACGATGAGCTTGGAACAACTGTAGTTTTAATTGAGCATGATATGGGTGTAGTAATGGATATTTCTGATAGAGTTGTGGTTCTTGACTATGGAAAAATTATTGGCGATGATGAACCAGACAAAGTTAGAGCTAACAAAAAAGTTATAGATGCTTATTTAGGAGTTGCCCATGACTGATTCAATATTATTTTTTTTTGAAGTTTTTGTTGGTGGTCTATTATCAGGAACGATGTATTCGTTAGTAGCCCTTGGTTTTGTTCTTATTTACAAAGCATCTTCAACGTTCAATTTTGCGCAAGGGGCAATGGTTTTTTTTGCCGTACTTTCCTTTTGCGGATTTATGGAATACGGAATGCCTTTTGGTGTTGCCTTTTTTGCAGTTGTACTTCTAATGATACTGGTTGGTCTATTGACTGAAAGATTAGTACTTCGTCCTTTAATGAATCAAAGTGAGGATACAATTTTAATGGCAACGATTGGTTTAGGGTTTGTTCTTGAAGGAATAGCTCAAGCGAAATGGGGTGTAGAAGTTAGAAAACTAAGTCTTGGAATTGGAGACTTTCCCATCCCGTGGATTGCAGATAATTTAAAATTATTTATTAGCGCACTTGATTTAACAGCAGGTTTAGTTGCTTTTGGGATGATTCTTCTTCTGACACTTTTATTCAAGTATACAAAAATTGGACTTGGATTGAGAGCAGTTGCGGATGATCCGGGAGCTGCAAGCTCTATTGGAATTCCTTTAAAGCATATCATGCTATTAGTTTGGTCTGCGGCAGGAGTGGTTGCTTTAGTTGCTGGAATGATGTGGGGAGCAAGAGCGGGAGTTCAATTCGCTCTTATTGAATTAGCATTAAAAGCCTTACCAGTTCTGATTATTGGTGGATTTTCATCAATTCCTGGAGCGATTGTTGGTGGTTTGCTTGTAGGGGCTGTGGAAAAAGTTTTAGAAGTTTATATCGGACCTTACTTTAAAGGCGGTATCGAGGCTTGGGCTCCCTATATGTTATCAATATTATTTTTACTCTATCGACCAGAAGGTTTATTTGGAGAAAAAATAATTAGGAGAGTCTAATTTATGAAACCTATTTTTATGAGATACACAAAAGCTGACATTATAAATTTTGTCGTTTTGCTAGTAATAGGTTTTTTGGTAATCCCAAATGTTATTACAACTGATTATTGGTACACCTCTATTCTGATACCTTGGTTATGCTTAACCCTTGCAGCCTTAGGTCAAAATATTGTCATGGGATATACCGGGCAATTATCTTTAGGTGCGGCAGGCTTTATGTGTGCAGGAGCCTATGCGTGTTACAATATGATGCTTCGAATACAAGACATGCCTTTCTTAGGAGCATTAGTTTTATCAGGATTAATTGCAGCAGGTCTTGGAATTATATTTGGATTGCCCAGTCTTAGAATTAGAGGAATTTATTTAATGGTTGCAACTTTGGCTTCACAATTTTTTATTGTTTGGGTTATAGATAAATTCGGTTGGTTTAAGAACTATGACGTTTCTGGTTCAACAACTTTTCAAAAAATAAAAATAAATGGAGTAGCCTTTACAAGTGGATATATGATGTATCTTTTAGTAGCAGCAATTGTAATCGTCATAACCTTACTCGCAATTAATATGGCTCGTGGTTCTACGGGCAGAAACTGGATGGCGGTTAGAGATATGGATATAGCCGCAGAGTCGATGGGGGTTTCGCTCTTAAAAACTAAGTTACAAGCCTTTGCGATTAATGCTTTTTTATGCGGTATAGCTGGCGCTCTTTATGCTTACACATATTTAAAAAGTATTGAACCGTTTGCTGCCTTTAATATCAGTCTATCATTTAAAATTATGTTTATGGCGATCATTGGCGGACTTGGAACAATTTCAGGCGCGTTTATTGGTGCAGCATTTATTTTACTTTTTCCAGTTGTGTTGAATGCTC
>JABHUX010000034.1 GCA_018658635.1 Alphaproteobacteria bacterium | reverse complement strand
TGCGTGATCTCCAATTCTTTCAATATTTTTAGCTACAAATAAAAGGTGAGTACCATCTTCTAGATTCTTTTTATTCAATTTCATAAATTTTAATATCTCTTCCATTAGCGCAGAAATTATATTGTCAATATTTTGATCTTTAATCCAAACTTCTAGGGCACTGTCTGCAGATCGTTTTGCAAAAGCGTCCATAGCTAATTTTAGGTTTTTTTGAACAAGCTCTGCACAATTTTTTAAATCTTTAAAAATTGCATTTTCGATCGGTAACTTTAATGCCAATGATCTTTTTGCTATATTTTTTGAAAGATCTCCTACTCTTTCTAATTCGGATGAAATTTTCATCGAACTCACTGTCTCTCTTAGATCTATTGCTAGGGGCTGTCTTAAAGCTATAAGATCAATTACCAAAGACTCAAGTTTTTTTTCGTAATCATCTAATCTTTCGTCTTTACCAATAATTCTATCAACGATGTCTGGATTATTTTTTTGCAAAGCCATAATACTATCGGCGAACTGGCTTTCTGCTAAAGCGCCCATTTTAATTATTGTATTATTTAAATTTTGTAACTGACTTTCGTATGAAGTTACTATGTGTTCGCTCATATTTTTAACCTCCTAGTTAAATTATTATTACATATTTTATTAAGTTTTGTAAAAAAATTTTTAAATATCATATTATCAGCCAAAGCGCCCCGTAATGTAATCTTCTGTTTGTTTATTATCTGGCTTTAAAAAAATTTGTTTTGTTACGTTAAATTCTATTAAATCACCAAGATACATAAAGGCTGTAAAATCAGAAATACGCGCAGCTTGTTGCATATTATGAGTTACAATAGCTATAGTATAATCTTTCTTTAATTCGTTAATCAACTCCTCTATTTTATTTGTGGAAATTGGATCTAATGCAGAAGTAGGTTCATCCAGTAAAATAACTGAAGGTTTTACTGCAATTCCTCTAGCGATGCATAAACGCTGTTGCTGTCCACCTGATAATGATAAACCGCTTTGATTAAGAATATCTTTAACCTCATTCCACAACGCAGCTTTTTTTAAAGCCCACTCTACACGCTCATCCATATTTTTTTTATTTAAATTTTCATATAAACGAACACCAAAAGCTATATTGTCATACACCGACATTGGAAATGGTGTGGGTTTTTGAAAAATCATTCCAACTTTTGATCTTAACAAATTTAAATCAAGTTTAGGATTTAGAATATTTTCTCCATATAAATTAATTTCTCCTTCAGCACGTTGGCCTGGGTATAGGTCATACATTCTATTAAATGTTCGAAGAAGAGTTGACTTTCCACAGCCTGAAGGTCCTATGAACGCTGTTATTTTATTTTCCTCGATATTTAAGTTTATATCTTTTAAGCCTCTAAATTTACCATAATAGAAATTTAGATTTTTAACTTCAATAGCATTTTTTTTCATATTGTTTTCTCCTTTAAAAAAACTCTTGCAATAATATTTAATAATAAAACTGTTAAAGTAATTAACAAAGCCCCGCCCCAAGCTAGATCAATCCAATTATTATAAGGACTTAAAGCGAATTGATAGATAACTACCGGCAAATTAGCCATTGGCTTGTTCATATCTGATGAAAAGAACTGATTATTAAGCGCTGTAAACAATAACGGCGCTGTCTCTCCACATATTCTTGCAACCGCTAATAAAACTCCAGTTAATACTCCGCTTTTTCCAGCTCGCAAAACTACTTTTATTGAAACTTTCCACTTAGGAGCTCCTAAAGCAAATGCGGCTTCTCTTAACTGCACAGGAACAAGACTTAAAATGTTTTCAGTGGTTCTTAAAATTACTGGAACGGCAATTAATGTTAAAGCAAACGATCCTGCATATCCTGAAAAATGTTTTACTTGAGAAACATAGATAGCATAAACAAATAAACCAATAACTATGGATGGCGCTGATAACATAATATCTGATACAAAACGAGTTATTGAAGCTATCGCATTATTATTGCCATACTCGGATAAATAAATTCCTGCTAAAATACCAATAGGAGTGCTCACTAAAGTTGCCAAAGAAACAATCATTAAACTGCCAATAATCGCATTTGCAAGTCCACCACCAGGAGTTCCTGCGGCTGGAGTTTTATTTAAGAAAAAATCTAAACTAAATAAGCCAGCCAAACCCTTAGAAAAAAGTAGAACTAAAATCCATACTAATGCGCTAACTCCAATAATCATGGCGGTATTAGATAAAAACAAACCAATTAAGTTTTTTCGCTTTCTACTTTTATATAAAGAAATATTCATTTTAAGTTTTTATTCCTTCCCTTTTTTGCATATTTAACAACATAATTTTAGCTGCTGACAAAACTATAAAAGTAATAATAAACAACGTTAAACCTAAAGCAAAAAGCGAAGCATAATGTAAGCCTGGCTCTGCTTCGCCGAATTGATTTGCCAAAGTTGATGCGATTGAAGATCCAGATGAAAACAATGAAGGATTAATTTTGTTTGCATTGCCTATAACAAAAGTGACCGCCATAGTTTCACCTAGAGCTCTTCCTAAACCCAACATGATTCCTCCAACAACGCCATTTTTTGCATAAGGTAAAACAATTTTGGTAACAACTTCCCAAGTTGTACAACCTACGCCGTAAGCCGATTCTTTTAATACTGGGGGTACTATCTCAAAAACATCTCTCATAACCGAGGCAATAAATGGAATAATCATAAAAGCTAAAATTATTCCTGCACAAAGCATGCCTATTCCATTAGTTGGTCCTGAAAATAAAGTGCCAATGATAGGAATATGTCCTAGAGATCCCTTTAAAGCTGGCTGAATATAGTCTCCAAAAATTGGTGCAAAAACAAAAAGACCAAACATTCCATAAATAATTGAGGGTACCGCAGCTAATAGTTCTATTGCTGTTCCCAAAGGTCTTTTAAGCCATAATGGAGAAATTTCCGTTAAAAATAAAGCTATTCCAAAGCTAATTGGAACCGCAATAAAAAGTGCAATTAGAGCAGAAACTAGGGTTCCATAGATAGAAACGACTACACCAAATTTAGAATTTACGACGTCCCAATTAGTATTTACAAAAAAACCAAATCCAAATTCTTTAAAAGCAGGCCAAGCACTAAAAATTAATGATAAAATAATTCCTATTAAAAAAATCAAAACTAAAATTGAAAATGACATTGTTAACTTGTGAAAAATGAAATCCTGAATTCTTTGCGTTTTTACTACTCTAATTTTGGTTTCTTTAGTCATTGAATTTCAAAAAAACTTAAAAAAAACTACCCCAGTTTAAGACTGGGGTAGTTTAATAATTAACTTATACTATTTCTTAATTTGACTCCAAACGTTCTTAGCAACGTAATCAGTAACGCTTGCTGGAAGCGCAACATAATCTAACTCTGCTGCAGATTTACCACCATTTTTGAATGACCATTCAAAAAATTTCAAAGCTGCAGTTGTTTTTTCTTTATTAGGAGAATCTTTATACATTAATATAAAAGATGCGCCCGTAATCGGCCAAGATTTCTCACCCTTTTGATTTACAAGAGCAATACCCATACCAGGTGTTCCTGCCCAGTTAGCATTAGCTGCTGCTGCACCGAAAGACTCTAGATTTGGCATTACAAATTTACCATCATGATTTTTCATTGAGAAGTAAGGTATTTTATTAGATTTTGCATATGCGTATTCAACGTAACCAACTCCACCTTTAATTCTTGTTACGTTTGCTGCAACACCTTCATTTCCTTTTCCACCTGTATTCGATTTAGCAGTCCAGTTAACAGTTCCACCTGATCCAATTTTTTCTTTCCAAGAAGCGCTAGCTGCTGAAAGATAATCAGTGAATATTTTTGTTGTTCCAGAACTGTCAGATCTTGTTATAACTGTAATGTCTTGATCAGGTAACTTTTTTCCTGGGTTTAAAGCAGCGATTTGTTTGTCATTCCACTTTAAAATTTCTCCAGCGAAAATTTTTGCAGTAGTATCGCCATCAATTCTTAATTCTCCTTGATTAATTCCATCAAGATTAAAAATTACAACAACGCCACCGATGATAGCCGGGAATTGAACCATTCCCTCTTTTTCTAATTCATCGCCTTTTAATGGATTATCTGTTGCACCAAAATCAACTGTTTTTTCTTTTATTTGTTTAACGCCACCACCTGAACCAATTGAAGCATAGTTTAAACTATCTCCAGATACACCTTTATATTGTTCAGCCCATTTAGTGTAAATTGGGGCTGGAAATGATGCTCCAGCACCTGTGATCTCAATACCTTTTGCAAAAGCGTTTGTTGAAATTAACAAAGCTAAAACAAATGATAAAAAAAACTTAACTTTTTTCATTTTTGTTCCTTTTTATTTGTTTAAAATTGAGAAGGTTCTAAGCCTTTGTGGTAGCAAGTATGTTACAAATTTATTAAAGATTTGTTACAAAAACTAAATTTTTAGTTGCATATTTTGTGACCCAATAACAATTTTTATTATTTTTAGTGAAATTTGAACTCTGAAAACTCTACAATAAATTGCGAACCCTTTCCTTCAGTGCTCAAAATTTTTAAATCACCTTGATGTTGGTTAATTATATGTTTTACAATAGATAATCCAATTCCCGTTCCTTCTATCTTTAATTTTTTAGCATTTTCTGATCTGTAAAATCTTTCAGTTATTCGTAAAATTTCATTTGTTGGAATTCCTATACCCTGATCCTTGATAGATATTATTATTTTACCATTATTGTTTTTAGCCTGAATTAAAACTTCAGTATTTGGGAAAGAATATTTAATTGCATTATCTAAAATATTTTTAAATAAAACAGCAAGTTTATCTCTATCTCCCTTGACAAATAAATCTTTTTTTAAATTAGAAAATTTAATATTAATTTTTTTTTCTTTTGCTAATTCAGTAAAGTTTAAAATCATGTCATCCAAAATTTCACCTATATTTACTTGATCCTGCGGTCTAATATGTTCTCGCTGTTCAATCCTACTTAACAATAATAAATCATTAATTAGCATTTGCATTTTATTTGCTTGCGCTTGCATAATTTTAGTAAATTTTTTTTGCGCTTGAGGATCATCCTTAGCTGTTGTTAAAATTGTTTCTAAGAATCCTTTAATAGATGCTAAAGGGGTTTTTAATTCATGACTTACATTTGCAACAAAGTCGGACCTGAGATCTTGAGATTTTTTAACATCGGTATAATCTCTCATAATTATAATTACGTTTTCTAACTCTGTAGAGATAATATCTGCTTTTAAATACTTATAAGTAGGCAATTTAATTTCCAAATTAATTTTTCTTATTAATTTGTCTTGTCGATTCTGATCTATGGCATCTAATAAGTCTGGAATTCTTAATTCAGATCCAATGTTTTCACCTATTAATTTATTACCGAAAAAATTTAGCGCAGGAACATTTGCAAATGTAATAATATTAAATTTATTAATAATAATTACAATTTCTTGTAAATGATTTACAAAAAATTCTTGGAGATTTTTATTTAATGGACTGTCGTTATTTATAACTAAACTATTTTTATCTGACTTTTCTTCAATTTTATTTTTTTTGAATAAATAAACCAATAGTAACAAAACTAAATTGATAAAAAGTATTAGTAGAGGGTAAGAGAAATAATAGTAACTAACTATATTTGTTATAAGAGCAAAAAAGATAAATAGTTTTAACATTGTTTAATTATAATTAATTAAATCATTACTTATTCTATTAATCACCGTAACAAAAATGAAACATAAGTTTCATTTTACTTACACACAAATCATCTAATTGAAAGATCAATGGCTTTTATAGATAATTTAAAAACTAAATATTTACCTAAAGATTTTTTTGTCTCAACAAGTAATTTTTTTCAACCTGTATTTGATTGTTATTTAGCCAATAGCAAAAGTGAAATTAGAAAAGCTCAAAGACTTAGATATAAAATATTTTTCAATGAAAGAAATGGTCAAAAAATTTTCAATTTAAGTTCTTTTAAGAGAGATGCTGATAAATTCGATAAATATAGCGATCATATTATAGTTACATTTAAGGCGTCTAAATTTAGCAAAACTAAAATTGTTGGAACATATCGATTGCTTCAGCAAAAGGTAGCTCTCCAACAATGCGGGTTTTATTCCTCTGAAGAGTTTAATTTAAATACATTATATAAATCACAAGACAGACCACAGAATGGATTAGAATTGAGTAGATCTTGTGTGTCTCAACAGTTTAGAAAAAAAAATGTTCTACATTTAATGTGGTCAAAAATTAATGAATATGTTCAACATAATAAAAATGATGTCCTTTTTGGAATGGCAAGTTTTTTAGAGGAAAATCCAAATTTAATTAAAGAGGAATTATCTTATTTATATCAAAAATTTTTAATGCCAGAGAATATAAGAGTTGATGCAATTTTTTCAAAAAGAACTGAAATGAATTTAGTGCCAACTGAAGGTATGTCTGATCTTTCTATTATTAAAAAGTTGCCTCCACTTATTAAAGCTTATTTAAGATTAGGTGCTAAAATTGGTGATGGTGCAGTTGTAGATAGAATATTTAAAACAACTGATGTTTTTATATACCTTCCTTTTAATACAATTAAACCTGAATATTTAAAAAAATTTAGTTTATAATATTTTGATTCTATATGATCAAAGTATTATTACAAATATCAGTAGAAAAAATATTTGGTTTTTCTTACCTCAAACAACTTTATAAAAAAAATTATGCAGACCCCGATTTTAATAATAATTTTTGGAAAAAAACTTTGGAAATTTTAAGAATTGAACATATTCTTAAAAACGCAGAACGCATTCCAAAGCAGGGTCCTTGTATTATTGTGTCTAACCATCCCTTTGGAATACTTGATGGTTTAATTATCTGCTCTGAAGTTGCAAAATTAAGAAAAGATTACCGAATATTAATTAATGAAGAACTAACTGCAATTGATCATATAAGAGATTATCTTTTTCCATTAAGGCTAGATGTGAGCAAAGATGCTCTAAAGCTTAATATAAAATCCAAAAATAATGCCATTGAATTTATAAATAAAGGAGGGTTAGTTATTATTTTTCCCTCAGGAGAAGTTGCAACTTCTGAAAGACTTTTTAACAAAGCTATAGAAAAAGAATGGAAGCCTATAATTGGATCAATTGTAAGAAAAGTTAATTGTAAAATTTTGCCAGTCTACTGTCATGGTCAAAATAGTTTTTTATTTCAACTTACAGGTATTATTAACTACAAATTGAGACGAATACTGTTTGCAAGGGAGTTGATCAATAAATCCAATAAAAAATTTAATGCTGAATGCGGGGAGTTATTAGATAGTCAACTTTTTCATAAACTCGAAAATTCTCAGATTGCGAAAAATTTAAGATCCGAAACTCTTAAAATTGTAAATTTATACTAGAGGTTTGCAAGAATATTTTTGCACAATTCTCCCATGTGTATTGCTTTGCAATTTCTTTGCATTCTTCTTTCTTAATATCCAAAGCTTTCTTCATAGATTCTTTTAAATCCCAGTCTAAACAATCAGCCTTGGTATTTTGTAAAATATCTAGTGGGCCTGTCACTGGATAAGCTGCAACTGGAACACCTGCTGCCAATGCTTCAATAATAACAATTCCAAAAGTATCTGTTTTACTTGGAAATACAAAAACGTCGCTTGCTGCAAGATAGGAGGCAACTTCTTTTTCCTTTAACATTCCAGTAAATAAAACGTCTTTATACTTTTTCTTAAGCTCATTAAATTGAGGTCCATCACCAACCACAATCTTTGAACCTTCAATTTTTATATCTAAAAAGGCCTTAATATTTTTTTCAATGGCAACTCTACCAACATAAATGTAAATCGGCGAAGGCAAAGAAACATTTGCTTTTTCCACTTTACCAAAAATATTCCTATTTACGCCTCTACTCCATACTACTAAATTTTTAAAATTTCTCTTTGTTAACTCATTTTCCATATTCTTAGTTGTAACTAAGATTTTATTGGCAGGTTTATGAAAATACCTCAAAAAAGAATATCCAACACTAACTGGAATATGTGTTCTTTTATTTACGTACTCAGCAAATTTAGTATGCAAAGAAGAAGTAAATTTTATATTATTTTTCATACAATATCTTCTTGCAAAAAATCCAAGCGGTCCTTCTGTTGCTATATGAACTATATGTGCGTTAATCTCTTTAATTTTTTTATAAACTTTAGGATAAGCATTAATTGATAATTTTATTTCAGGATATGTAGGGCAAGGAATTGTAATAAAATCATTTGGTGTTATTAAAAAAACCTCATGATTTTGTTTTTTAAGTTCTTCTACTAAATAACTTAGAGTTGTTACAAC
>JABHUX010000006.1 GCA_018658635.1 Alphaproteobacteria bacterium | reverse complement strand
TTAAATAATGAGGCTTATCTTTAGGTAAAATATCTTTTACCGCATCAACAGCATCGAACATTTCAGACTGATTTTCACCTACAGCAAGGCCTCCTAATGCATACCCATCAAAACCAATATCTATTAATTTTTTTAAACATTCTTTTCTAAGATCTGGAAAAATTCCACCCTGCGTTATTCCAAATAACCATTTAGAATCTTGCCTTCCAAATTTCTTTTTGCATCTCTCAGCCCATCTAAGGGATAAATCCATAGATTTCTTTATTTTATCTTTTTCAGCTGAATATTTAGGACATTCATCAAAGACCATGACGATGTCTGAATTTAAATCTAATTGAATTTGGATACTTTCCTCAGGTGTTAAGAAAAATTTCTTGCCGTCTATATGAGAATTAAATTCAACCCCATCCTCTGAAACCTTAGATATCTTAGATAAAGACATCACCTGAAAACCACCAGAATCAGTTAATATCGGCATTGAACAATTCATAAAGTTATGAAGTCCTCCTGCTTGTTTTACTCTTTCAACACCAGGCCTTAACATTAAGTGATAGGTATTTCCTAAAATAATCTGAGATCCGCAGCCTTTAACCTGATCAATATACATCGCTTTGACTGTTCCTGCTGTTCCTACAGGCATAAAAGCTGGTGTATCGATATCACCTCGAGGAGTACTTATTTTTCCTAAACGAGCACCATGACTTTCATTTAATAAATTAAATGAAATTGATTTCATTATTACTTTTTATTTTGATGATCGTAGACTGATAATTGGATCTGGATTATCGACAACTCCTGATCCTGGAGCGCCTTTTTTAATTTTATCAACAAATTCCATACCGCTAACAACTCTACCAAAAGCAGTGTAATTTCTATCTAGATGAGCATGGGAATCAAAACAGATAAAAAATTGACTGTTTGCACTATCTGGACTTTGCGATCTTGCCATAGATAAAACACCTCGTTGATGAGGAATGTTATTAAATTCAGCTTTTAAATCTGGAAATTCTGATCCACCCGTTCCAACCATTTGCGCATTAAAATCTAATTTTGTATTTCCATATTTTACATCCCCTGTTTGCGCCATAAAACCATCAATCACTCTATGGAATGCAACGCCGTCATATTTTCCTGAATCTGCTAATGCTTTTATTCTTTTAACGTGATTAGGAGCAATCTCATCAAAAAGTTCAATTTTAACTTCACCGTTTTTTAATTTCATTATCATCATAGATCTTTCTTTAGATTTAATATTACTTGAAAAAGAAAATAGAAATAAAGTTAAAAATATAAAAATTTTTTTAAGCATTATTTAAATTTAGTTTTCAAAGCCTTAATAACAATGTTTGGTACAAATTGCACCAAATCTCCTTTTAAAGACGCAATTTCTTTAACGAAATTTGAAGAAATAATTTGATTTTCTATTTCCGCCATTAAAAAGACCGTCTCAAGATTTTTATTTAATTTATTATTCATGCCAGCTAACTGAAATTCATATTCAAAGTCAGATGCCACTCTTAAACCTCTAAAAATAATATTGGCTGAAATTTTTTTACAATAATTAGTGGTTAAGCCTAAAAAAGATACTACTTTAATTTTTTTCTTAATATTTTCAGGAAATGTACCGACAACTTTTTTAATTAAAGAAACTCTTTCAGATGCTGAAAAGATTGTTTTTTTCTTATTACTTAATGGAGTGCCAATATAAAGATGATCAACAATACTTGCTGCTCTTTTTATAATATCAATATGTCCAAAAGTTATTGGATCAAAAGTACCAGGATATAAACCAATTCTCTTCATAATTTAATGGTCGGGGCAGCAAGATTCGAACTTGCGACCCTCTGGTCCCAAACCAGATGCGCTACCAGACTGCGCTATGCCCCGAAACTGTGCTGTTATACAACTTAATTAATTTATTTAAAAGGAATACTCGCTAAAAAATCTTTCAAATTCATTAGTAATACTTTACTTTTTTAATAAGTGACTCAAATAATATTTTTAAATTAATATTCATGAATACATTGCTACTTAAACACGTTGGTGCTTTAAAAAATTATGGAACTCTTAAAAGTTTTACACACAAATGTATTTTTAAAAATCATACCTGCGGTGATAAAGTAACAATATATCTGAAAGTTAATAAAAAAATTATTAAAAAAATATCATACAAAACAGAATCTTGTCTAATCTGCCAAGCTTCATGCAGTATTTTTTCCGATTGTGTAAAAAACAAAAATTTAAATACCACAATAAATTTTATAAAATTGTTTATTAATTCTATTTTTAATAAAAAAATAAATCTAAGCGGAAAATGGAGAAAATTTAATTTTCTTTTAAAGAAAAATTATTTTAACAGAAAAGGCTGTATCTTAGTGCCTTTTAATGCTTTAATAAAATTACAATAAGTAATGAAAAAAAATATTTTTTATTTTATTATAATTAGCATGTTTTTCTTTAGTAAAAATGTTAACGCCAATGATAATCGAACATTATATGAATTTTATTTTAATGATGTTGATGGAAAAAAATATTTACTCTCACAACACAAAAATAAAGTAGTTTTGTTAGTCAATGTTGCAAGTCAATGCGGCTTTACTAAACAATATTCAGATCTGCAAACTTTATGGGACAAATATAAAACTAAAAATTTTGTAATTATTGGCATACCTTCAAATGATTTTGGAAATCAAGAACCAGGCACAAATGCTGAAATAAAGAATTTTTGTGAGACAAATTTCAATATAAATTTTCCAATTATGGAAAAAGTAGTTGTTAAGGGAAAAAATGCTCACCCCGTTTATTTATGGGCAAGAGAAAGTTACGGAAGCGCAGCGGAGCCTAAATGGAATTTTCATAAAATATTAATTGATAAAAAAGGGAAAATTAACGACACTTTTATCTCCACAACTAATCCGCAAAGTGAAAAAGTTGTTAAAAAAATTGAAGAATTAATAAATAATTAATTTATTTAACTGAATGTTTTTGACTACCTAATTGGTCAATCGTCAGTGTGACTGTATCACCTTTTTTTAAATACGTTGGTGGTTTCATGCTATCTCCTACTCCTGGAGGAGTTCCTGTTGTGATTATATCCCCTGGCATTAAAGTCATAAATTCACTTACATAAGAGGTTAAAAAATTCATTTTATGAATCATTTTCGAAGTATTTCCTGTTTGCATTCTTTTTCCATTAACATCCAAGCTCATATTTAAATTATATAAATCTTTAATCTCATCTTTAGTAACGATGTAAGGGCCTATCGGTCCAAACGTATCGGCTGATTTCCCTTTAATCCATTGCCCACTTCTTTTTTTTTGCCAATCTCTTTCGCTAAAATCGCATACTAAACAGTAGCCAAAAATATAACTTTCAGCATCAGCTAATGAAATATTATTTCCTTTTTTACCAATCACAAATGCAATTTCTACTTCCCAATCTGTTTTTTGTGAATTTTTAGGAATAAGTATTTCATCATTCGGTCCACTTACACAGGTAGTAGCTTTTGTAAAAATAATTGGCTCTTTTGGAATTTCTAAATTTTGCTCTAATGCATGATCAAGAAAATTTAAACCTATGCCTAGAAATTTAGTTGGATTAGAAACACAAGCTCCAATTCTTAAATTATTATCTAACTGAGGAAGTTTTGAAATTTCTAACTTTTTTATAGTGTTAATTAAATTATCGCCTATGGTTGTTTGATCAATATCTTTAATAACTGATGATAAATCTCTTATAATATTATTATCTAATAAGGCTGGCTTTTCAGCTCCTATATTTCCAACTCTTAAAAATTTCATAGTTGTTTTGGCGGTCCCTAGGGGAATCGAACCCCTCTTTCATGGATGAAAACCACGTGTCCTAACCGATAGACGAAGGGACCTTGAAAGTAAAGTTATTTAGATTGTTTAATAATAATAATCAACAATTATATAATTAAGTATATTTATCTCTATATTTGTTAGTGAGTTAAAGAAATATCTTCAATAATAAATTCGATAACTCTTTGTTTGTTCCAATCATTGCAACTAAGTTTTCCAGCTAGATGAAATTTATGATTTTTAAAATTTTTAAGATAATCAATTACTTTTTCTTTATTATTTTTAAAACAAATTCCCTGTAAGTAAAGACCACTGCTATTTTTAAATAAAACTTTTAGTAAAAAATCATTTTCAAAATTTATTTTAATCATTGATAAGTCTTCAACAATAAATTTTGGCTCAGAATTTCCTGATCCAAAAGGTCCTAATTTACTTACTTCTTCATAGGTTTTTTCATTAACTGCATTGGCTGATAAAATACCATCGATCTCTATAAAATTATTTTGAACAAAATTTGGTTTTGATGATTTAAATTTAGAAATTAAAAAACTCTTTAGATCACTAATCTTATTTTCTTCAATACTAAAGCCAGCAGCCATTTTATGACCCCCTCCTTTTATAACAATTCCATTTTGTTTAGCGGCTAAGATGGCAAGGCCAATATCAAATCCAAAAATAGATCTACATGAGCCTTTAGCAATATTATTAGTAGATGAAATAACTATGGTGGGTTTAAGAAATCTTTCTTTAATTCTACTTGCAATAATACCAATCAACCCTTCATGCCAAAACTTATTAGCTACTAGTATTATTTCATTTCTATTTTCTTTTTCTGCTAATAAATAAGCCTCATTTAAAATATCTTCTTCTATTGTTTTTCTTTTTTTATTTAAAGAATCAAGTGTTGTTGCTATTTCGTAACTTTTCTTTGGGTCTTCTGATGTGAGTAAATTTGCACCAAGATCAGATTGACCTATTCTTCCACCGGCATTAATCCTAGGTCCTAGTAAAAAACCAATATGATAAGTATTTGGGCTTTCTTTTATATCAGCAACATCAATTAAAGTTTTAATACCTAAGTTTTTTCTCTTCTTTAATATTTGTATTCCTTGATAAACAAATGCTCTGTTTAAATCTATTAATGGAACCACATCACAAATTGTGCCCAAAGCAACTAAATCTAAATAATCATATAAATCTGGCTCATTAATTTTTTTATCTTTATAGAAATTACTTTCTCGAAGAGAGCGATTTAACGCAACAATAAATAAAAAAGAAACTCCGGCAGCACATAAATAGCCAAGATTTGATTTATCATCCAATTGATTTGGATTTACTAAGGCTTTGCATTTAGGGAGTTTAATTTCTGCTTGATGATGATCAATAACCAAAACATCAATATTATTTTGATTAGCATACTCAAGAGCTTCAAATGATGAAGTTCCACAATCAACAGTTATTAAGAATTCACCTTTTTTCTCAATTATGTTTTTTAGTGAATTTACTGAGGGTCCATAACCATCGACTTGTCGATCTGGAATATAAATAAAAAAATTTGAGTATATATTTTTTA
>JABHUX010000033.1 GCA_018658635.1 Alphaproteobacteria bacterium | reverse complement strand
TATTAAATTGGCGCGCCCTAAAGGATTCGAACCTCTGACCCTCGGTTTAGAAAACCGATGCTCTATCCAGCTGAGCTAAGGGCGCAACTAAATTTAAAGTAGTTTTAACAATTATTTTTTTTTAATCAATTTGTTAATGATTTAAGCGTTCATTAAAGCAATAGAGGTATCTAACATTCGATTTGAAAAACCCCATTCATTATCATACCAAGCCAATACTTTAGCTAACTTACCATCACTTGATACTCTTGTTTGAGTTGAGTCAAAAATACAAGAATGTGGATTATGGTTAAAATCTATAGATACTAGTTGTTCAGTATTGTACTGAATAATATTTGCGTAACTACTTTTTGCTGCAGCTTTGATAATTTCATTAATAACTTTAACTGATATTTTTTTTTTTGATACAAAAGTTAGATCTACTAAAGAAACATTGTTAGTTGGAACTCTTACTGACAAACCATCTAACTTACCTTCTAATTCAGGTATAACTAATCCAATAGACGTTGCGGCACCAGTCTTTGTTGGTATCATAGATAAAGCTGCTGCTCGCGCTCTTCTCAAGTCATTGTGATAAGCATCATTTAAGACTTGATCATTAGTATAAGCATGAATTGTATTCATAATACCCGATTCAATTCCTAAGCTATCATTTAATATTTTTGCAATTGGAGCCAAACAATTAGTAGTACAAGAAGCATTTGAGACAATTGTATGTTTTTTTTTTAATATTTTATGATTAACTCCATAAACAATTGTTGCGTCGACTTCTTTTCCTGTGCCTGGTGAATATCCAGGACCAGAAATTAGAACCTTTTTTGCACCAGCGGCAATATGTAAATGAGCATCATCTCTTGAAGTAAAACGACCTGTACATTCTAAAACTAAATCAACGCCTAAGTCTTTCCATGAGGGTAAATTTTTTGGATCTTTTTTATTTAAAAAATCAATTTTATCTTTATTAATAAAAATACAATTTTCTTTTGAATAAACATCTTCATTAAATTTTCCATGTGTAGAATCGTATTTTAACAAATGCGCATTATCCTCTGCGTTGCCAGACCCATTAATTGCGATAATTTCTAAATCATGTTTCTTTTTATTTTCATAATGTGCTCTTAAAATTGTCCTTCCAATTCTACCAAAACCATTAATAGCAACTTTAATTTTCATGATTAATTAATACCTAAAGATTTTAGTTTTCTATGTAAAGCACTTCTTTCCATACCAATATAATCTGCAGTTTTAGAAACATTTCCATTGTGTCTATTAAGTTGAATTTCAAGATAATTTTTTTCAAATTTTTCTCTAGCTTCTTTTAAAGGGAATTGAAATGCATCATCATTATTATTTTCTTTAACTGATGAAATTTTTAAAGATTCTGATAAGATTTTATCTACATCCTCATCTTTGCCAGAAGCTAATATAACAACTCTTTCAACTAAGTTTCTTAATTCCCTTACATTTCCTGGCCAATTATAATCATAAAAAATTGTATTTTTTGAATTTATAAAAATTGGTTTTAAACCGTTGCTCTCAGAAATTCTTTTAATAAAATATTCAATTAAAAAAGGGATATCTTCTTTTATATCTTTTAAATGAGGAGTTTCTATTGGAATGACATTTATTCTATGAAAAAGATCTTCTCTAAAATTACCGTGCGCAATCTCTTCTTTTAAATTTTTACTAGTTGAACAAACGACTCTGATGTTTACACTAATTTCATTAGCACCATTTACTCTATGAAATTTTTGATCTGATAAAACTCTTAAAATTTTACCTTGAGTCTGCAACGGCACATCAGAAATATTATCAATTAATAATGTTCCATTATTAGATTTTTCAAAAATTCCTGAAATAATTTTATCATTATTTTCTGAACCAAATAATTCAAAATCAAAATGACTTGGATCTAAAATAGCTCCATTAACTACTTTAAATGAATTATTAGATCTTAGCGACCCTTCATGAATAAGTCTGCAAACCAATTCCTTTCCTGATCCAGCAGGTCCAGAGATTAAAATACGACTATCTGTTTTTGAAAATTTATCTATAGCATTTCTTAATTTTACAATCGTAGAAGAGTTCCCTATTAATTCATTAGATGAATAAAGATTTTTTTTTAAAGACTTATTTTCTTTTTTTAAAGAAGAAGTTTCAATTGCTCTATGAACAAAATTTAACAATCTATCTTTATTAAAAGGCTTTTCTAAGAATTCAAAAGCTCCAAGTTTTATTGAATCAACTGCAATTTTAATATTTGCATGACCTGAAATCATAATAACAGGAACATCAGCATCAATTAATTTGATAAATTTTAAAATGTCTATTCCGTCTCTATTCTTTTCATCTAACAAAACATCCAAGATTACTAAATCTGGTAATTTTTTTTTTATTTCAGATAATGCTTTTTCAACAGTATCAGCTTCTCGAACAAAAAAATTATCTTCTTTTAAGATTTCGTGTACCGCAAATCTTATATCTTTTTCATCGTCTATTAATAAAATTTCACTTCTCATTAATTAATCTTAATACTTAATTTAATTTTAGCTCCATTACTTTTTTCTATAAAATTTAACTCGCCACCATGCTCATGTAATATTTTAGATACTATTGACAATCCCAGTCCTGATCCACGTTGTTTTGTTGTGGTTAAAGGGACTATTAAATTTTTTGGTAATGTTTTAAAACCAACACCATTATCTTCAACTATAATATAAATAAAATCATTATTACTTTCGACTAATATATTAATTTTTCCTTGAAAATTTTTATCTAATTCTTGTTTTTCATGAATAGATTCTAATGAATTTTTTATAATATTAATCAAAACCCTAGAAATTTGATTTAGATCGAATTTAAATACATCTTGGGTGCTGCTATAATCTAAATTAAAAATTACTTTTTTTTCAGATAATTTATATAAACTTATACTATCTTCTATTATTTTTTTTAAATTATTAGATTTTTTAATAGGATTTGGCATTCTTGCAAAATCCGAAAACTCATTAGCTAACTTTCCTATATCCTCAACCTGCCTAGATATTATATTTAAATAATTTTCAAAATCAGCCTTATCAATATTAATTTGTTTTGAATACCTATCTTTAATTCTTTCTAATGAGAGTGTTATCGGTGTTAAAGGATTCTTAATTTCATGCGCAAGTTTTTTTGCTACCATTTCCCATGCCTGATATCTTTCTGATAAAGCAATTTTATTTTTTTGCGCCTGTATTTCTTGAGTCATTATATTAAATGTTTGATATAATTTTTTAAAATCATCGTCTTCTTCTTCATTTTTTAATTTAACCTCTAAATTTCCAACAGAGACTTCTTTTGCTGCAAAAATTAATTTAATAATTGGTCTTGAAATTTTATTAGCTATATTAATTGCATACATACTTGATAACAAAATTAGCGAACTGACTATTACAATATATACGGCAGCAAATGAGATTTGGAGACCAAGGCTGTTTGATTTTAATTTATAATAGAATGTAGAGGCCTCTCCGGTTTTTTTTAAAAAATTGACCGTCTCAGGATCAACATATCTAATTGTATATAAAAATATATTTTCATTACTACTTAATTTCACTAAAGCATTTGTTTGATTTTTATTTGCATCAGAAATTAATATA
>JABHUX010000032.1 GCA_018658635.1 Alphaproteobacteria bacterium | reverse complement strand
TTCTTTTTAGGTAATGGCACATTATATAAAGCTTTCTTGCCATCTAAAATTCTAGCAATAACACTATCTTCACCTTCATAAATTGGACTTGGTGCACCTTCACCACGCATAACTCTATCAACAGCTTCTATTGCAAGCTTTCCAGCATGAGCAGGCGCATAAGCTTTCCAACTTGAAATTTCACCTTTTCTAGATTGCCTTGTAGATATAGTTGTATGCAGAGCTTGTTGTACGGCTTGATAAATAGTTTCAGTATCTAATTTTAAAAGAGATCCTAATCCCGCTGCAACGCTCGGTCCTAAATGTGCAATGTGATCAATTTTATGTTCGTGTAAGCAAATTCCTTTAACTAAATTAACTTGAATCTCATAGCCAGTTAGAATCCCTTTAATTAAATCTAAACCATTTGAGTCTTTTTGTTGTGCTACAGCTAAAATGGGGGGAATATTATCTCCAGGATGACTATAATCAGCTGCTAAAAAAGTATCATGAAAATCTAATTCACGAACTGCCGTGCCATTTGCCCATGCAGCCCATTCACAATCAAATTTTTTAGATGACTGAATTCCAAAAACCGTTGCTCCATTTGTTCTTGGATGGGCCAATGCCATTTCTCTAGCAGTTGTAACTGGTTGTCGTGCAAAAGATGCAATAGCAACAGATGCATTATCAATAATTCTATTAATCACCATATCAGCTGATTTTTCATCTATAGGTGAGTTGTCGCTTGCAACTTTAGCAATTCTGTAAGCAAGCTGATCTTCTTTAGGTAAATTTACTTTTGATGGATAAACTTTAACTTTAAATTCTTTCAAGGTAATTTCTTATAATATTCAAGATATAAAATAACAATATTTTTAATTAACTCTTTTTATACTTAATATTTTATCTCCTACTTTTATATTGTTTTGTTCAAACCAACCTTGATTAACTTCAAGCGCAAGTACTATAGGTTGTCCAGAACAATGTTCGGTTAAAGATAAAGGCTGCATATTTGTTATTTTTACTATTATGTTTGTCTTACTAATGAATGCTATCGACAAAGGTATCTGAGTATCTTTCATCCAAAAACATGGGCTGGAACCTTCTTCAAAAATAAATAACATACCACTATCTTTCGCTAAAGCCGGGCGATTCATTAGACCCTCACTTTGTTCTTCATCTGTCTCTGCTATTTCAGCAATTATTTTTTTAGTACCAATTTCAATTTGAACTTTGGAAAGTTGAGCAAAAGAACTATTTGCTAATAAAAAAGTAAGAATTAATATTTTTATAATCTGTTTCATTATCTTTTTTGACTATTCCCCTTTGATAAAGACACCGGATATTTTATAACATTTTTCTTTAATTTTACGTAAAAGCTTTTCTCAATATCAATGTTCATTTTTTGTGAAATTCTTAATAAATAAAAGAATATATCAGCGATCTCATCTGCTACTTTTTCCTTATCTACTTTTTTTAAATCGCTTTCTTTTAACCACTGAAAGATCTCTACAAGCTCTGAAGCTTCTACCGATAAAGCCATGGATAGATTTTTAGGAGAATGAAACTGATCCCAGTCTCTTTCTTTAACAAAGTTTTTAATTTGTTGATTAATTTTCTTTAAATCCATAACAAAATAGTTATTTAATTTAATTACATGTTTAAATTACACAAAAAATTACTCAAAACTACTCATTCTGTAACTGATCTAAACTTATGTACTGCCCGATTGAATGATAATGCCAAATTTCCTTGGCTGATTCTTATCCCGAAAAGAAAAAATATCAGACAAATATTAGACTTAAATAAAAAAGATCAAATAAAACTTATGGAAGAAATTGATTATTGTAGCAGAGTTATGAAAAAAACCTTTAAGGCTTTTAATTTGAATGTAGAAAAAATTGGAAATATTATTCCGCAATTACATATACATATTATTGCAAGAAATAAAAAAGATAGTTCATGGCCACTTTCAGTTTGGGTTGTAAAAGGAAAGCCCTACAAAAAATCTCACTTAGCTGAAACTATAAAAAAAATACAAAAACTTATTTAATATGCTGAGCTACAGGCACGGATATCACGCTGGAAATGCAGCCGATGTATTAAAACATTTTACACTAATTTACGTTTTAGATTATGTAAAAAAAAAGGATAAAAATTTTATTTTTATTGACTCCCACGCAGGTGCTGGAAAATATTCTGTCTCTGATCCTTATATGCAAAAAAATAAAGAATATCTACAAGGTATCGAAAAAATATTTAAAATAAATAATGATGATATTTTTTTAAAAAATTATTTAAACCTAATAAAATTAATTAACTTTAATTCTAATCTTAAAATATATCCTGGCTCATGCTATCTTGCAGCTAAAAGATTAAGTGAAGATGATAAGCTTCATTTTATTGAGCTACACCCTACAGAATTTTTAAATCTTAAAAAAAACTTTGAGGATGATTCAAGAATAATTATTGAAAACGAAGATA
>JABHUX010000031.1 GCA_018658635.1 Alphaproteobacteria bacterium | reverse complement strand
GTCATCTCCTGAAGAAATTATTCTAACTATTAAAAATTATTTTCTTTCAAAGAATTTATTCAATAATAAAAATTTAAAAGCATTAGTAACTGCAGGATCGACGAGAGAATATATTGACCCGGTTAGATTTTTATCAAATGAATCTTCAGGAAAACAAGGATTTGAAATTGCAAAGTCATTAAACGATATTGGCTTTAAAACAAAATTAGTTATTGGTCCTAATTCTTTGGAAATTAAAAATCAGGACAATCTTGAAGTGATCAATGTCACAACTGCAAAACAAATGTTTGAGGCTTGCAAAGATAATTTACCGGTAGATGTTGCCGTTTGCACAGCCGCAGTCTCTGACTTTAAAGTTAAAAATTATAGTGAAGAAAAAATAAAAAAAGAAGGATTAGAAGATTTTAATTTAGAACTTGAAAAAAATATCGACATTTTATCTTTCATCGCTAGTCAAAATATAAACAGACCAAGGCTCGTGGTTGGTTTTGCAGCTGAAACTAAAAACATCATTGAAAATGCGCAAAAGAAAATTCAAAATAAACACTGCGATTGGATTGTAGCTAATAATGTTGCTGACAAATCTATTGGTTTTAATTCAGATTATAATGAGGTTTTTTTAATTTCTAAAAATAAAGATGTTGAAAAATTTAACAAAACAACAAAATCAGAAATTGCAAAGAAATTATCTAATAAAATTCTTCACGCTCTTATTCAGTAATGGTTAAAATTTTAGTAAAAAAAATAAATTATAAACACAAAGACCTACCTAAATATGAAACAGTAGGTTCTTCCGGTTTAGATTTGGTTGCTAATATTGATAAGGAAATAATTTTAAAGCCAAATGAGCGAACATTAGTGCCAACAGGTCTATCCGTTGCTATCCCTGAAAATTACGAAATACAGGTGAGACCAAGATCAGGACTTGCAGCAAAAAATGGGGTCAGTGTTTTAAATACACCAGGAACTGTGGATGCTGATTATCGAGGTGAAATTAAAGTCATATTAATAAACTTAAGTTTAGAAAATTTTAAAATTGAACCAGGACAAAGAATTGCACAGATGGTGCTATGCCCTGTTGTAAAAGCTGAGCTCGTTGAAGTGGATACACTTCCTGAATCAGTTCGTGGAAGTGGTGGATTTGGTTCAACGGGCCGATAAATATTCATGAAACTTAGCTATGACGATGTCAAAAGATACATTGCTCATATCAATTTAAAAAAAATCGGCAGCTTTGGTCAAAAAAAGATCATCGGGACAAAGGTTCTCATCATTGGTGTTGGTGGATTAGGTTCCCCTGTTGCACTTTATCTTGTCTCTTCTGGAATTAACTATATCGGTATCGTTGATTACGACAAAATAGATATTTCAAATTTACACAGACAAATTTTATTTAATGAAGAAGACGTTAGTAAATTTAAAGTAGATATTACTGAAAAAAGACTAAAAAAAATTAATTCCAAAATAAAAATTAAAAAATTTAAAACTAAAATAAATAGTAACAATATTAAAAAAATTGCAAAAGGATACGATCTTATTATTGATGGTACTGACAGTTTTAAATCAAAATTATTAATTAACGATTATTGTTACAAAAATAAAAAAATCCTAATTTGTGGAGCCATCAGTAAGTTTGATGGTCATGTTTTTGTTTTTAATTTTAAAAAGAAGAACTCCCCTTGTCTTAGATGTTTTATGCCAGAAATTCCAAGTACTGATATGATGGATTGTCAAAACGAAGGTGTTCTGTCTACTCTTGCTGGGATGGTAGGTTTGATTATGGCGAATGAGGCAATCCGTGAAATATTGAATTTTAAAAATTCATTATGTGGCAATATTTTAATTATTAATGCTGAAAATCTTTTGATTAAAAAAATTAAATTAAATAAAAACAAAAACTGCATTAAGAAGATTAAATGAAGTTTAAAATAATAATTGCTATTTTGTGTTTTATTATTTTTACAAGTAGCGATTTATTAGCGCAAAAAATTATCACTAAAAAATATCTCAGCATTAGAACCAGCGTTGCAAATCTTAGAATTGGACCCTCATCAGCCCATCCCATTGCATTCGTATATGAAAAAAAGAATATGCCGGTTGAAGTGATTGATGAGTTTGAAGTATGGAGAAAAGTTAAAGATTATCAAGGCGACATTGGTTGGCTTCATTTAAGTCAATTATCCAGAAAAAGAACTTTGTTAACTACTAAAGATGGAATTGTTCTTTTTAAAAATGCAACTATCTATTCAAAACCAATTATTAAAATTGGAAATTTAGAAGCCGCCTCTATTAAAAAATGCATTCCAAATTGGTGCTTAGTTGAAATCCAAAAATATAAAGGTTGGATACAAACTGACCACGTTTGGGGCTTAGAAAATAAAGAAATTATCAATTAAATTTGTCAAATCCTTTATTAAACTGTAAATTAGCATTCAATTATCAATAATTTTAATTCTCTAACATCTTCATGAAACAAAAAAATCAATACAGCTACCAGGAGCTACTTGATTGCGCTGAAGGAAAAATGTTTGGACCAGGTAATGCAAAATTACCTACACCTCCAATGTTGATGTTTGATAGAATTACTTCAATCACGACTGAGGGCGGATTATTTAATAAAGGAGAAATTTTAGCAGAATTAGACATCAAAGATAGTTTATGGTTTTTCGAATGTCATTTCAAAGAGGATCCGGTAATGCCTGGATGTTTAGGATTAGATGCGATGTGGCAACTACTCGGATTTTATCTTGGATGGTTAGGCAATCCTGGTCATGGTCGAGCACTGGGTGTAAATGAAGTAAAATTTACTGGTGAAGTTGTAAAACAAGTAAAACTCGTAAAATATGTCATTAATATTAAAAGATTATTAAAAAAAGGCGAAACTTGTGTTGGTTTAGCTGATGGTTTAGTCTTTGCGGACAATAAGGAAATATACAGCGCTAAAAATCTTAAAGTTGGTTTATTTAAAAGCTAAGGAGAATTGATGCGAAGAGTAGTAATCACAGGTTCTGGAATTGTATCTTGTATTGGTAATAATAAAAAAGAGGTTTTAGATTCTCTACTAAATACCAAATCTGGAATAACTTTTTCTGAAGAATATAAAAAATATAATTTTAAAAGTCAGGTATGTGGCGTTCCTAAAATTAATTACGAAGAATTAATCGACAGAAAAGTTTTAAGATTTATGGGCGACGGATCTGCCTATGCTTATCTTTCAATGAAAGAAGCGATTGAAGAATCGGGTCTTACTGAAAAAGAAGTTAGTAACGAAAAAACTGGAATTATTATTGGATCTGGGGGTCCTTCAATTAAGAACGTTATGTTCGCAATCGATTCAACAAGGGCATCAGGTCCTAAAAAAATGGGTCCCTTTATTGTGCCAAGAACAATGGCAAGCACCTGTTCTGCAACTTTAGCAACACCATTTAAAATTAAAGGAGTTAACTATTCCATTAGTTCTGCTTGTGCAACGAGTGCGCATTGTATCGGTAATGCTATGGAACTTATTCAGTACGGAAAACAAGATATTGTTTTTGCAGGTGGTGGTGAAGAAATAGATTGGAGTCTTTCTGCAATGTTTGATGCGATGACTGCATTATCTTCCAAATATAATGATACGCCACAAACAGCTTCTAGACCTTACGATTCAAGTAGAGATGGCTTTATAATCGCAGGAGGAGGAGGTGTTATCGTTTTAGAGGAATATGAGCATGCGAAAGCTAGGGGAGCTAAAATAATAGCTGAAATTACAGGTTATGGAGCCACATCAGATGGTTATGATATGGTTGCACCTTCTGGTGAGGGAGCTGTTAGATGTATGAAAATGTCTATGCAAAATTTAAGAAATTCAAAAGTGGATTATATTAATACTCACGGAACTTCTACTCCTGTAGGAGATACAAAAGAAATTGAGGCAATGAAGGAAGTTTTTAAAGATAAAGTTCCTCCTTTTAGCTCAACAAAATCAATCACTGGACATTCTCTTGGCGCAACTTCTGTGCAAGAAGCAATTTTCTGTCTATTAATGATGAAAAATAAATTTATAGCGGCCTCAGCAAACGTGAAAGATTTAGATGAAAAAGTAAAAGGACTTCCCATTGTTACTGAAGTTAAAAAAAATGTAGATTTAAATTGTGTGATGTCCAATAGCTTTGGATTTGGTGGAACGAATGCAACCCTAGTATTTGAAAGTATATAAAATGAAATTAATGCAAGACAAAAAAGGATTGATCATGGGCGTTGCGAATGATCGCTCGATTGCTTGGGGGATTGCAAAAAAATTAAGTGAACACGGAGCTGAACTTGCATTCACTTATGTAGGCGATGCTTTAAAAAAAAGAGTTATTCCTCTTGCAGAATCTTTAGGTTCAAAATTTACGTTAGATTGTAATGTGGAAAAGAAAGAAGATATTGTTAAAACTTTCTCAGACATTAAAAATAAATGGGGACATTTAGACTTTGTTGTTCATGCGATCGCATTTTCGGACAAATCAGAACTATCGGGACAATATTTAAATACTTCTAGAGAAAACTTTTTAAATAGTATGTTAATTTCTTGTTTTTCTTTTACAGAAGTTTGCAAAGAAGCTGCTAAAATAATGAAACCAGGTTCAAGCTTTATCACGTTAACTTATTGTGCTGATAAAGTTATTCCAAATTATAACGTTATGGGAGTTTGTAAAGCAGCGCTTGAAACAAGTGTTAAATATTTATCTGTTGATCTTGGATCAAATGGAATTAGAGTAAATGCTATTAGCGCAGGTCCTATTAAAACTTTAGCAGCATCAGCAATTGGTGATGCTAAATTTTTATATAAATGGAATGAAAACCATTCTCCACTAAAGAGAAACGTCGATATTAATGATGTAGGTGGAGCTGCAGTTTATCTATTAAGCGATCTTGCAGCAGGTGTAACAGGTGAAATTCACTATGTGGATGCGGGTTATAATATTATTGGTATGCCTAACCCTAAAAATATGCAGGCTTAACTATCTAAAGCTTGTTTGATTGAAAGTTTAACTTTTCCCTTATCAAATCCTAAAACTTTAACTTTAACTTCATCACCCTCTTTAACAACGTCGCTAACTTTCTCTACTCTTTTCGCCGCAAGTTCAGAGATATGAACTAGACCATCTTGTTTGCCTAAGAAGTTTACGAAAGCTCCAAATTCCATAATTTTTACAACTTTTCCTGTGTAAATTTTTCCAAGTTCAGGTTTTGCAATAATACTTTTTACCATCTCTAAAGCTTTATTTCTTGAAATTTCATCGGGTGCAGAAATAGTTACAATTCCATCATCACTAATATCAACTTTAGCGCCTGATAATTCGACGATCTCTCTTATTGTTACTCCACCTTTTCCAATAATGGCTGCAATATCTTTTTTATCGACAGTCACTTTTTCCATTTTTGGGGTGTGTTTTGATAAATCTTTTCTTGAAGCTTTTAGGGCTTTGTTCATCTCACCTAAGATATGAATTCTTCCATCTTTTGCTTGTGACAATGCTTTATCCATAATCTCAAATGTAATTCCTGTAATTTTAATGTCCATTTGTAGAGAAGTAATTCCATCTTCTGTTCCTGCAACTTTAAAATCCATATCACCTAAATGATCTTCATCTCCTAGGATGTCGGATAGAACTGAGTAATCAGCTCCTTCTTTTATTAAACCCATGGCAATTCCTGCAACTGGTTTCTTAATTGGGACTCCAGCATCCATTAAAGCAAGAGATGCTCCGCAAACAGTTGCCATAGATGATGAACCATTTGACTCTGTAATTTCTGAAACGATTCTAAATGTGTAAGGGAAATCTTCTTTTTTAGGTAAAATTGAATTAACTGCACGCCACGCTAATTTACCGTGACCTATTTCACGTCTACCTGTTCCAACTCTACCAACTTCTCCAACTGAGAATGGAGGAAAGTTATAATGCAACATAAATCTAGATCTTTGTAATCCATCTAAGCTTTCAATTCTTTGCTCATCTTCTGAAGTTCCAAGTGTTGTAACGACAATTGCTTGTGTTTCGCCTCTTGTAAATAAAGCAGAACCATGAGTTCTTGGTAGCACGCCCACTTCACACTTGATTGGTCTAATATCTGCAAGCCCTCTTCCGTCAATTCTTTTCTTCTCTTTAAGAATTTTTGTTCTAACGATTTCTTTTTCAATATCCTTAAACTGAGATTCAACATCCATTGTGCTAAATTGTTCTGAATCTTTATAAAGCGCCAATGATTTTTCTTTTGCCAAATTAATTAATCCGCTTCTTTTCTTTTTATCTGGCTCTGAAAATGCTGCTACTAAATCATTTTTAACATTTTTTAATAAATTATCTTTTACATCTTTCAGATCTTTTTTCTCTACAATCCATGTTTCTTTTTTACATTCTGCAGCAAATTCATTTATCATTTTAATCACTGGTGCAAATTGGTCATGACCAAATTTAACTGCATCTAACATTACTTTTTCAGTTAATCCTGAAGCCTCAGATTCCACCATCAAAACTGCATCTTTAGTTCCAGCTACTATTAATTCTAATTGTGATTCTTTTAATTGTTCTTTTGTTGGATTTAAAACAAAACTACCATTGATGTAGCCTACTTTAGAAGCTGCAACCGGTCCCATAAATGGAATTCCTGAAATAGCTAACGCTGCTGAAGCTGCAATTAAAGATAATACTTCTGGATCATTATCTTTCTCGTATGAAAGAACTGTTGGTAGAACCTGAACTTCATTTCTAAAGCCTTCTGGAAATAAAGGTCTGATGGGCCTGTCAATTAATCTTGATATTAACGTTTCGCTCTCTGTTGGTCTCGCTTCTCTTTTGAAATATCCACCTGGAATTTTTCCTGAAGCGTAATATTTTTCTTGGTAATTTACTGTAAGTGGAAAGAAATCTATGTCAGGTTTTGCTTTCTTTGCACCAACAACTGTTGCTAAAATAACGGTATCGCCTGAAGTTAGAATAACTGCGCCATCTGCTTGACGAGCAATTTTTCCTGACTCGATAGATAATTTTTTACCGCCCCAAACAATCTCTTTTCTTACTATTTTAAACATTAAAATTTATTTTCTGATATTCAGCTTTTCTAAGATCTTTTTATAATTGGTTGCGTTTGTTTTGCTTAGATAATCTAATAGTTTTTTTCTTCTATTTACCAATGTCGTTAATCCGGTGTACGAATGCTTATCTTTTTTATTTTTTGTAAAATGCTCAGTTAAGTATCTAATTCGCTCAGTTAAAATAGCGATTTGCACTTCTGAAGATCCAACGTCTTTAGCATGCAGTTTTAAATCTTTAAAAACACTTTCTTTATTTAAAATTTTTTTTGTCATTTTTTTTAATTAAATACTCTCCTTGGATAAAAAAAACCGGACTTAAGGTAACCGAGAGCAAGTGGCTTTTCCAAAGCCGCTGTGTAAATATTTTCTAAACTAACCTTTCCAAATTCATTAACCAAACTAACTTTCATTCCATTCTTTATTAAATTAATTCTTTCATCATTTAATTTAATGCTAGGTATATGTATTAAAGCGCTCTGAATATCAAGTACATATTTTAAAAAATTAGCAGTACTTTCTTTTTCTATTAATTTTTCAAGGCTATTTGAGTTTTTAATTCGGAAATTTCCATATCGAGTTCTGACTAATTTAGTGACGTGAGCAAATCCACCAAAGAATTTTGCAATGTCTCGTGCCAGACTTCTAATATAAGTTCCCGTTCCACATTTTATATAAAAAAGACTTTTGTTATTTTCATGTTTTAATAATCTAATATTTTTTATAAAAACTTTTCTCTCCTCCATATTAAATTCTAAATTATTTCTCGCAAGTTCATAAGATCTTTTGCCATTAATTTTTACAGCAGAAAATTTTGGTGGCATTTGCATTTGGTGGCCAATAAACTTTTTTATAATATTTTGGACTTCCTTTTTTTCTGGGTAAATTTCATTGCTGTTTATAACTTTTCCCTCTAAATCTAAGGTATCCGTCTCTGATCCCCACTGAATTTCAAATAAATAACTTTTAAATAGTAAATGTATTAATGAAACGGTCTTAGTTGCTTCGCCTAGTGCAATAGGCAGAACACCTTCTGCTAATGGATCTAAAGTTCCAGCATGGCCAATTTTAATTTTTTTAAATTTACTCTTTATGACATTTAAACAGTATGCAGAGCTAAAACCTTTGGGTTTGTTTAAATTTATCCAACCATCAATCATTTTCATGCGTCTTAATAATTAGTTTTTCAATTTTTTCTGCATAATCAAAAGATTCATCTAATACGAAATGAAGATTAGGGAGAAATTTATTTTTCCAATTGCGCGACATTTGTTTTTTAATTAAACCACTATTATTGATTAGAGATTGTAAAATAAATTCTGAATTTTTACCTCCAAGCGGCATAAAAAAAACTTTTGCATGTTTTAAATCTGGACTCATTCTAACTTCTGAAACCGTAATCACTCGGGTATTGATATTTGGTAAAGCCACTTCTTCTTTTAAAAATAAATTTCCAAGTAACTGTTTTAATAGTTCACCAACTCTTAGCTGCCTTTGGGTGAAAGGCTGATCGCTTAAATGAATGTTCATTATTAACTAATTTATTGTTCTTGCGCTTTCAACGACAGAAAATGCTTCAATAATATCTTTTTCTTTAAAATCTAAGAAATCTTTAAAAGCTACTCCGCCTTCAATGCCTGCTTTAATTTCTTTCACTTCATTTTTTTCTCTAAAAAGAGATGCAACTTTTCCTGTGTATACAACGCTTCCATCTCTAACAATTCTTACATCAGAATTATTAATGATGCTTCCCTCGATCACTTTAATACCTGCAACTTTTCCAGCTTTAGAAGATTTAAATACTTGTAAGATTTCGCACTGTCCCAATACTTGTTCATTAATTTCTGGTGCTAATAGACCTGAAAGAGCCTTGGTAATATGCTCAATCGCTTCATAGATAATGTTAAAGTATAAAACGTTTACCCCTAATTTTGTTGCAAGATCTTTTGCTTCTTTATTGGGCTTAATATTAAAGCCAATTAAAACTGCATTAGAAGCTTTTGCTAAAGATACATCCGTCTCCGTAATAGCTCCAACAGATGATAAAACAATAACTGGTTTAACTTCATCATGTTGAATTTTTAATATCGCATTAGATAAAGCTTCTGCAGATCCATGCACGTCACTTTTGATAATAATTGATAATTCTTTTTGTTTATTTATATCTCCAAAAATGTCATTTTTCTTAACAAGACCGCTAGTTTTTTTAGATCTACCCTGTTCAATTCTATATTCATTTATTTCTTTTACTTTTGTCTCACTATCCAAAACTAAAAAATCATCACCTGCTTCTGACACGCCCGTTAAACCAATAATCTCAACTGGCATTGAAGGCGTTGCTTCATTAACTAATTCTCCTCTAAAATTATTCATCGCTCTAATTTTTCCCCACTGCAAGCCACTTACAAAGAAATCTCCTCTTTTTAAGGTTCCTCTCGTGATTAAAATTGTCGACACTGGGCCTTTGCCTTTGTCTAATTTTGATTCAACCACTATTCCTTGAGCTGGTACATTTGGGTTCGTTTTGTGATTTAAAATTTCTGCTTGTAAAATAATTGCCTCTTTTAATTTATCTAAATTTGTTTTCTTTAAAGCAGATATTTCAATACATTGAATATCTCCTCCTAATTCTTCAACAACAAGTTCGTGCTCTAATAATTGATTTCTAACTTTTTGTTTATCAACGCCGTGAATATCGCATTTATTAATTGCAACTATGATTGGAACTTTTGCAGCTTTTGCATGTTGTATCGCTTCAATCGTTTGCGGTTTAATTCCATCATTTGCAGCAACAACCAAAATAACGATATCTGTAATTTTAGATCCCCTAGCTCTCATTTCAGTAAAAGCCGCGTGACCTGGTGTGTCGATGAAAGTCATCCATTTTTTATCTTCTGCAAAAACTTGATAAGCACCAATGTGCTGCGTAATTCCACCGTGCTCTGTTGCAACAACATTTGCTTCTCTTAATGCATCTAGTAATGAGGTTTTACCATGATCGACGTGACCCATTACAGTTACAACTGGAGGCCTTGAATATGTATCTTCGTCATCTTTAGATTTTTTTAATTTTGATAATTCATCATCGATTTGATTATCTTTAACAACTTTATGTCCAAATGCACCAACGATGTACTCTGCAGTATCTCTGTCGATAGTATGATTGATTGTAACTTTTACATTCTTTTCAAATAAAAATTTAATAATCGAACTTGCTTTTTCTGCCATTCTGTTTGCAAGATCTTGAATAGTGATTAAATTAGGTACCGATATTTCTCTAGAAGCTTTTTTTGTATCACCTGTTTCATCACCGTCTTGAACTAATTTTTTGTCTTTTTCTCTAGCTCTTTTAAAGGAAGCTAAGCTTCTTGACTTTTCATCTTCATCAGCATCCGTAAGCGCTTTAGACAAGGTGAGTTTGTATTCTCTTTTTTTACCGTGTGTTTTTTTAATTAATTTTTTACTATTATCTATTTCAAGCTCTTCTTGAATTTTCTTTCTTGCCCATTCCTGAGCTGACTTTTGCGCTTTAGCTGTATCTTCTTTTGTTAAAGTCTTTCCTTTTACTGCCTCTTGTGGAGTTGTTGAAACTTTTGGTTTTTCAGCAGACTGACTAATATCAATCGATCTGTTTTTCTTTTTTTCAACTAAAACTGATTTGTTACCAGCACCTCTTGCATAGCTTGAAACTGCTGCTGATCCACCACTAAAGTTTTTTAATGTGAGTTTTTTCTTTTTGTCTTTAACGTCCATGTTTTTTCTAAAAGCGAGTTTATTATTTGTTAAAAACTTTTTCCCTTGCACTCATTATTAGGCGCTCAGCCTCAGCTTTTATGATATCAAAATTCTGCAGGATTCCTTCAAATTCCACTCTTTTTCCTTTAACTTCATCGTAGCCGCCTAAGATTTCATCAACTGATAAATCTGCAAAGTCAGCTAAAGTTTTAATATTTTTTTCACCTAAAGTAAGTAGCATTCCAAGTGACAGCCCTGGGTGATTCATAAGTTCATCCTGAATGCCTAACTCTTTAACTTTATTTGATACTTCTTTAGATTCAGTTTCTAAATATTCTTTAGCTCTTTCTTTTAATTCTTTTGCTGTGTCTGCATCAAAACCATCAATTTTCGTTATCTCTTCCAAAGGAGAGCCATCGATTTCTTTAATGGAAGAAAATCCTTCTAGCACTAACAGTTGGGCCATCATTTCATCGATTTCTAAACTTTCAATAAATCGTTTTGTTTTAATTTTAAATTCTGATTGTCTTTTTTCTGTTTCTTCTTGATCTGTTAAAATATCAATTTCATAATTCATTAACTTAGAAGCAAGTCTTACGTTTTGCCCTCTTCTTCCAATCGCTTTGCTAAGATTATTTTCATCAATTACGACTTCAATTCTCTTCGTAGCTTCATCTAAAACTACTTTCTGAACTTCAGCAGGCGCTAAAGCGTTGATCACAAGTGTTGCAGGATCTTCAGACCAATGAATGATATCAATTTTTTCTCCTTGTAATTCATTCACCACCGCTTGCACTCTACTTCCTCTCATACCAACGCAAGCTCCGACTGGATCTATAGATTTATCTTTTGATGTAACGCAAATTTTTGCTCTACTTCCCGGATCTCTTGCTACTGATTTAATTTCAATTGTTCCTTCATAAATTTCTGGCACCTCAAGTTTGAATAATTTTGCCATAAATTGAGGATGCGCTCTTGATAAAAATATTTGTGGACCTTTAGCTTCTTTTTTAACTTCATAACAATAAGCTTTAATTCGGTCGCCTACTTTTATGTTTTCCCTTGGGATTAACTCATCTCTTTTAATAATTGATTCCGCCTTTTGTAAATCAACGATGATATTTCCAAATTCTATTCTCTTAACAATTCCGCTAAGAACTTCACCGATTTTATCTTTAAAGTCGTTAAATTGTTTTTCTCTTTCTGCATCTCTCACTTTTGTAGTGATGACTTGTTTTGCAGCTTGAGCAGCTATTCTACCAAAATCAACTGGTGGTAGTGGTTCTAAAATTTCTTGATCAAGCGCTATATCGCTTTTAATTTTTTGTGCGTCTTTTAAACTAATTTCGTTTTGACTGTTGGCTGGATTCTCGACAACTTTTAATCTTCTACCTAATTCAATTTGGCCATTAGCTCTATTGATAGAAACATAAATATTATTCTCTTGTCCATAACGAGTTCGTGCAGCTTTCTCAATAGCTTCTTCCATAGAAGTGAGAACAAGCTCTTTATCAATCGATTTTTCGTTTGCGACAGCGTCAACTATTCTAATCAGCTCTACTGTATCAACTCTGTTATTTAACATTAGTTTTGTTTCCTGTAAAAAAAAATGGGCCTAAGCCCATCATGTACTTTCAATAATTTCCCTTAATCTACGCTACATTTTTTAACTTATCAAGATTTAAAAAATAAATATCTTTTTTTAATTTATTGGCCTTATTTGAGTATTTTGTATCGACTATGGAATGTCTATTGTTCAAACTATATTCAAAAGTGTCTATCTTTTTCTTTAAGAGAGAAATCTCTTTTACTACATGATTAAAATAATCCTTGTCATCCGTCACAAATATTAACGTAGATTTTATTTTCATTTTTTTTAAAATTTTTTCTAAAAACAAATAATTTAGTAACCTTCTTTTTTTCTGCTTATTTTTCATCCACGGATCTGGAAATAAAATAAAAACTTTTGAAAAAAAATTATCTACAAAATTATCTATAACTTTTTGTACTGGCGTATCTAGTATTGAAATGTTATTTAATTTTAACTCTTTAGCTTTTTGCACAACATTAGCGACTCCATTAATAAAAGGATCCACTCCAATAAAATAATCTTTTGGATAAGTGGTCGCTTGAAATAATAAATTCTCACCTAAACCAAATCCTATTTCTAAAACGAAATCTTTATTTTTTATTAGTTTTATTACTTCAAAATTGACTAAAAAATCTTTTTTATAGTTTTCATAAAAAAACTTTTTGCTTTTAGATAGAGCTCTTGATTTTGATCTTCCAAAAAAAATCTTTTTTTTGTCGTCGATCAAATTATACTTTTGATTGAAAATATTTAATTAAATCAGTTTTTTCCCAGCTAAAAGAACCATTGTCTTCTGGTTGTCTGCCGAAATGTCCGTACGCTGCTGTTTTTTGATAAATTGGTTTATTAAGTTTCAATAACTCACGAATGCCTCTTGGACTTAAATTAAAATTTTTAGAGATGATTTCTTCAATTTTTTTTGACTTACTATCTTCACCATCAAATAAATCGATGTAAATTGACAGAGGTTGCGATACGCCAATTGCATAGGACAATTGTATTAAACATTTTTCTGCAACACCTGCGGCTACAATATTTTTTGCCAAATATCTTGCAACATAAGCTGCTGAACGATCCACTTTTGTTGGATCTTTTCCTGAGAATGCTCCACCACCATGAGGTGCTGCTCCGCCATAAGTATCCACGATAATTTTTCGACCTGTTAATCCTGTGTCGCCATCGGGTCCACCGATAACAAATCTACCGGTTGGGTTAACATAAAAATTTTTCTCATCACACATCCAGCCTTTTGGGATAACCGATAAAACATAAGGAAGCACGATCTCTTTGACTTTTTCTTGATCAATACTTTTTTCGTGTTGTGTTGAGACAACTATTGAAGAAATTCCTTTTGGCTTTCCTTTTTCATAAATAACTGAGAATTGGCTTTTTGAATCGGGTCTTAAAAATTTTTCTTTTCCAGATTTTCTTGCCTCTGACATTAATTGTAAAACTTTATGAGAATAACTTATCGGTGCTGGCATAAGATCTTTTGTTTCTGTGCAAGCATAACCAAACATAATTCCTTGATCGCCTGCGCCTTCATCTTTATTGCCCGCTGAATCAACACCTGCGGCTATGTCTTGTGATTGACTATGAAGGTAGTTGGTAAATTTTAAATTTTTCCAATGAAAACCTTCTTGTTCGTAACCGATGTCTTTAACTCTAGATCTAATTAATTTTTCAATTTCATCGCTCTTTATTTCTGGACCCCTTACTTCACCAGCAATCACAACCGTATTTGTTGTAACTAAAGTCTCGCAAGCAACCCGACTTTCTGGAAATTTAGATAAATATAAATCGAGCACCGAGTCCGATATTATATCGCAAACTTTATCGGGATGCCCTTCTGACACTGATTCACTGGTAAATATGTAATCTTGTTTAGCCATTTTTATTAAATTTTCTAAGAGCAATAACGAATATAATACTTAAGAAGATTATAAAATAAAAAATATAGTTTTCTAATAGAGAAAACAGAGTTTTTTCTTTTAAAAATGATAATTTTAGATCAATAAAACCTGATTTGTTTAATTCTAAAGAGTTTATAATTTTTCCATTTGAAGAAATATAAGCAGATATGCCTTTATTGGTTGATCTTACAATTGGAACACCTTGCTCTACTGCTCTAAAAACTGCTTGGGTTAAATGTTGATAAGGACCGATTGAATCTCCAAACCAACCATCTTCTGAAACGTTTATTATGAAATTATAATCTTTAGAATCACGTTTAAGATCTCCAGAATAAATTATTTCATAACAAAGCAAAGGTAGGAAAGATAAATTGTTAAATACTTTAATCTCTTTTCTCTCAATCCCTGAAGAGAAAGAACTGTATCCAAACGTAATTTTTTTTAATCCCCACTTTGCTAATAAATTTTCAAAAGGTATAAATTCACCAAATGGCACAAGTTTAATCTTGTTATAAATACTAACAACTTCAGCATTATTGTTGAGTACGACTAAGGAGTTATAAAAATTAATTTTATTATCTGAAATAGTTGGATTGGTTACACCAACAACAACTAAATGATTTTTAGAAAAATTTTTATTAAAGTATTCTTTGTATTTATGTAGATCTTTAGTATTGGTTTGCTGGATCATCCCCTCGGGCCAAACAATTAAAGTTTTTTCATCTTTATTTACTTTACTTAGATTGATTAAAGAAATTAAATTTCTATTCTCGTTTTCAACGCCCCAGGTTTTTACGATGTCAATATTTGGCTGAACTATTTTTATTTTAATGTCATTATACTGATTAAACTCTGTATTATTTATTATAATTTTTCCAAACAAATAATTAGAAATTAAAACAATAAATAAAAAAGCAGAATTAATTAGTATTTTCTTAAACTGAACAGGCCATAAAGAATTAAAGTAAATTGAAAAGATAAGAATGCTAAAAAAATTAAAAGTATATGTACCAATGAATTTTAATACTTGAATGCTCTCAAGTGAAAAACTCCATGAATAAGATATTAGATTCCAAGAAAATCC
>JABHUX010000030.1 GCA_018658635.1 Alphaproteobacteria bacterium | reverse complement strand
TTATTTTTGGAATTTCCACTGAAAAAATATCAAATTTTTCCGGCAATTTAATAATATTTTTTACCTCTAAGGTTTTAAAAAAATTAGTTAATTTTATTTTATAATTAATAAAAATATTCATTTTATTTTATTGTATAAATCGATAGCAAATTTATCAGTCATACCAGCAATGAAATCTGCAACTGATCTTTCTAGTCCCCATTTTTTTTTAAGATCCGAGGGTATAAATTTTTTATTCTTTTTAATTAAATACATGTACAAATTTTTAATTATTTTTTCTGCCTTGTTTGTCATATTTTTTACTGATTTATTTTCATACATATTTAATTTTAAAAATTCACGAATTTGATTATTTGCACTAACGTATTTAGGTGAAAAACTAACTACAAAATTATTTGATTTATAAACATCGTCAATTATATTAATTTTTAATTTTTTAATTTTTTTTTTTGTATGTAAAATTAGGTCTGTAACCATAAGATTAATTATTGACCGTATAATTTCATTTCTTAATAATTTTTCATTTTTAAATTGTTTATTCTTTTTTTTTATAATCTCTCCTATAATAGGCAAATCTTTAATATCATTAATAGAAAACAAACCTGCTCTAATACCATCGTCAATATCATGATTATTATATGCAATATCATCAGATAAAGCGCTAATTTGAGATTCTAAAGAAGACTGATTGTAAAAATTAATTTTTTTAATTTTATTTAAATTTGGCAAAAGATCTAAATTTTCTTTTATTAAATAATTTGGACCATTATGCTTAACAATACCGTCGATTGTATTAATTGTTAAATTGAGGCCATCAAAGTTTTGATAGGCTTTTTCTAATTCCGTAATCAAACGTATAGAATGAATATTGTGATTGAATCCACCATGATCTCTAATACAATGATCTAAAATTTTTTCTCCAGCATGTCCAAAAGGTGGGTGCCCCAAATCATGAGCTAAACTTATAGCTTCGGATAAATCTTCATTTAATTTTAAATATCTAGAAATTGATCTTGATATTTGTGAAACTTCTAGAGTATGAGTCAGTCTTGTTCTGTAATGATCTCCTTCATCATATACAAAAACTTGTGTTTTATATTTTAATCTTCTAAACGAAGTTGAGTGTATTATCCTATCCCTGTCGCGTTGATAAAATGATCTGTATAAATTTTTTTGATCTCCGAATTGTCTTCCTAAATAATTGGAATTATTAGAAGAAAATTTAACTAATATCTTGTTGTAATTATCGACCCCAGACATATATTAATAATAAACATACAATTGAATGACTAATAATTTTACCATTACAGATAAAGCTAAAAAAAAGATAGAAAATCTTTTAAAAAAAGAAAATATTAATAAGTTTTTTAGAATTGAAGTCAAGGGCGGAGGTTGCTCTGGTTATAAATATCATTTCTCAACAGATAATAAAAAAAATGAAGACGATATAATTGTTGAAAATGTTTTAATAGATAAATCTTCTTTTATTTTTATTGACGGATCGGTGCTCGATTTTTCTGAAAAATTAATTGAAAATACTTTTAAAATTATAAATCCTAAAGCTACATCATCATGTGGATGTGGGAGTTCTTTCTCCGTTTAATGATTATAAGTAGTTGGAATGTTAATTCTGTAAGAGTAAGGTTAGATCATATTATTGAATATCTTAATAAAAATAAACCAAACTTTCTACTTCTTCAAGAAATAAAAACAGAAAATAAAAATTTTCCATATTCGGAATTAAAAAAAATTGGGTATGATAGCGAAGTACACGGTCAAAAATCTTATAATGGCGTTGCTATTATTTATAATAAGAAAATAAATAATATAAATTTTAATGTTATTAATGATGCGGAAAATCAATCGAGAAGTATTTCTATTGATATAAATTACAAAAATGAATTAATAAAGATTATTTCAGTTTACGTTCCAAACGGAAATCCTGTAGATACTGATAAATATCAATACAAAATAGAATGGTTAAAATCTTTTGAAGAGTTTTTGATTACTCAAAATAAATTGAAAAATAAGTTAATAATTGGCGGGGATTTTAATATCATTCCAAATGAAGAGGATGTTTATAATCCGGAAGATTGGGAAAATGATGCTCTATATAGAACTGAAATAAGAAAATTTTTTAGAAAAATATTAAACGAAGGTTATGAGGATGCTTTTAGACTAGTTAATAAACAAGCAAATAATTATACTTTCTGGGATTATCAATATGGATCTTTTGAAAAAAATAGAGGATTAAGAATAGATCATTTTTTATTATCAAAAAATATTATTCACTTAATTAAGGATGTAACTATTGATAAATATTTAAGAGCTCTAGAAAGACCCTCTGATCATGCTCCTATAAAATTAACTTTAGCTTAGGCTCTGCCGTAAATATCTTTAATACGAATAATATCATCTTCACCTAGATAACTGCCGGTTTGAACTTCAATAATCTTTAAAACACTTTTTTGTCTATTTTCAATCCGATGAACCGCACCTTGAGGAATAAAAATAGAATCTGATTTTTGTAAAACAATATTTTTTTTATTTAGAATAACATTGGCTTTACCTTCAACCACTACCCAATTTTCAGATCTATATTTATGTTTTTGAAGACTAAGAATTGCTCCTGAATTTACAACTAATTCTTTAACTTGAAAATTTTTTCCAACAAATATGTTTGTAAATTGCCCCCAGGGTCTTTGTATAGTTGTATGTTGATCTGTAATTTTTGGAAATTTTTTATTAATTATAGGATAAAGATTTTTAAGATTATTATTTTTAAGATCCGAAAGATAAAGAACATCATTATTATCAACCGCAAGTACATTTTCTAAGTTGCTCGCTACAATAGTTCTATTAGTAGAAATATAGGAATTTTTAACATTATTCTTAAATATATTTCCTTTTATATAATTATTATCTTTATCCTTTTTTTCAATTTCCCATTTTTGCATCCAGCTACCTACATCTTTCCAATCACTTAAAAGTTTTGTAGAAAAAACATTTTTAGATTTTTCTAAGATGGCATGGTCAAAAGAAATAGATTTTATTTTTGAATAGTATTTATTATCTAGTGTCAAAATGTGGTTTGTTGTTTTTGCATTTATATGAGAGTCACAAACTTGTAGTGCCAATTTATTTTGTAAAATAGAAAATTCATTTAATAATGCTGATTTATTAGAAAGAAACATCCCTGAATTCCAAAGATAATTATTATTTTTAATAAGTTTTTTGGCTCTATATAAATTTGGTTTCTCAATAAATTTAATAACTTTATTAAAACTTTTATTAATTTTTTTTGAATATAAATAACCATAGCCTGTTTCTGGATAATTAGGTTTAACTCCAAAAATAAAAATTTTATACATATCTAAATAATTAGAAAGTTTTTTTATTTGTTTCTGAAATACTATTTTTTTTTCAATTATGTGATCAGATGAAATGATTAATACGGGTTGATAAAAAGTTAAATCATCATCATTTAAGGCTGCAAGTATTGCTGCTGCTGTATTTTTTTTATCAGGCTCAATGTAAATTTTACAATTTATATTTTTTGTTTCCTCTTTAATTTGGTCTAAAAAATTATAATTTGAACAAATTGTAATTGGGTCAAAATTTACCCCTGTAACTCTATCTATTGCATGTTTTAATAAACTTTTTCCATTAATTTTAATAAATTGTTTCGGGTGTTTCTTTCTAGATTCGGGCCATAATCTCGTTCCTTCTCCTCCACATAGAATAATTGGTTTAATTTTCATTATATTATAAAAAATAAAATAACTGGTATCGAAATAATAGAAGCAATGGTTGATACGAAAACTGCCACGCCAATTTCTTGATCATATGAATTATTTTCAGAGGCTATTAAGTATGTCAATATAGCTGCTGGCATTGTTGATTGTAATATTACAACTTTAGCTACAATGCCATCTAGATTTAATAAATAAACTACCAACAATCCAATAATTGGACCAATAATAATTTTAAATATACCAATTAATAAACCTGTTTTTAAATTTTTAATATTAATTTTGGTGAGCGACATTCCTAATGCTAGCAAAACTAAAGGAATAACAAGTCCTGACAAAATTTTAGTTAAATTATTGATAAAACTAGGCATTTCAATCTTATAAAATAAAATAATAAGTGAAAATATTAATGATAATAGAACAGGACTTAATAATATTTTTTTTACAGAATAGTTTCCTGATGAAATTGCAGTATTGGCTGTAAAATGACTAACCATAACAATAGAAGCAAAACCTGCCGCTAACGCAAGACCTTCGCTACCGAAGGTCAATAAAGCAAGTGGAAGTCCCATATTACCGCTGTTAGGATGCATTATTGGAGTTGTTAATTTTACAGATGGAAGTTTAAAAATTTTTATAAGAATATATCCAAATAAGAAACCAAAACCTAAAACTAAAAAAGCTGAAGTGAAAATTTTAAAAAAAATATTTATAGTTAAATTTGTCCTAGTTATAGAATCGTAAATTAAACATGGTAAAGCAATATTTGAAGTAAGTTTAGTTACAGCAACTATATTAAAATCTTTGTTATAGATATTCCATAAATAACCAATTAAAATTACAAATATGACTGGTAGTATTATATTTAGAATTGTTAAAAACAATTATTCCTCAAATATCTGCGTAACAACTTTTTTCTTTAAAACCACCCGGATGTGTCACCGCTCCATCTTTTGAAGATCCAACAGACTGTGCATATTTCCAAAGTGTTCCTGATGTAAAATGAGGTTTAATATTTTTCCAAGATTTTTTTCTTTTTTTTAATTCAGCATTAGAAATTTTAACATCTATCGTTCCTTTGTGAGCATCAATAATTATTGTATCTCCATTTTTTAATAATGCTATTGGACCACCATTAAATGCCTCTGGTCCAACATGACCAACACAAAAGCCTCTAGTTGCTCCAGAGAATCTTCCATCAGTAATTAACGCAACTTTCTCTCCCATTCCTTGACCATAAATAGCAGCAGTAGTAGAAAGCATTTCTCGCATTCCAGGACCTCCTCTTGGTCCTTCATATCTAATAACTATAATATCCCCCTCTTTGTATTTTCGATTTTGAACAGCTTTAAAAGCTTCTTCTTCGCTGTTAAAGCACAAAGCTTTTCCTACAAATTTTAAGATTTTCATCCCAGCCACTTTAACAATTGCTCCCTCTGGCGCTAAATTCCCCTTAAGACCAACAACTCCTGCTGTTTTCGAAAGTGGTCTATTATAAGGTTTCATTACATCTTGATTTTCGTTAAATTTAACATTCTCCAAATTTTTCTTCATTGTTTCTCCAGTAACAGTCATACAATCTCCATGTAAATAGCCCCCATCTAACAAAGTTTTAAGTAACATAGGCACCCCGCCAGCTTCAAACATATCTTTTGCAACATATTTTCCACCTGGCTTTAAATCCGCTAAGTAAGGTGTTTTTTTAAAAATTTTTGCTACATCCATAAGATCAAATTTAATTCCACACTCATTTGCAATTGCAGGAAGATGAAGTGCTGCATTTGTTGATCCGCCCGTGGCAGCGACGATAGTTGCGGCATTTTCTAGTGATTTAAGTGTAACAATATCTCTCGGTCTAATTTTTTTTTTTAATAAAGACATTACTGCTTTTCCACTTGCGTAAGCATATTTATCTCTTTCTTCATAAGGAGCTGGGGTTCCTGATGAATATGGTAATGCCAAACCTATAGCTTCAGATACGCATGCCATTGTATTTGCTGTGAACTGCCCTCCGCACGCGCCAGCGCTTGGACATGCATTAATTTCTAATTCTTCTAAATCTTCATCTGACATTTGTTTATTAGAATGTTTTCCAACAGCTTCGAAAACATCAACTACTGTTACATCTTTTCCTTTAAATTTTCCTGGTAATATAGATCCACCATAAATAAAAACGCTTGGAACATTTAATCTACACATTGCCATCATTAATCCAGGCAAAGATTTATCACAACCGGCCAATCCAACTAATGCATCATAACAATGACCTCGAACTGTTAGTTCTGTTGAATCTGCAATTATTTCTCTAGATATTAAAGATGACTTCATTCCTTCGTGACCCATTGCAATTCCATCTGTAACTGTAATTGTGCAAAATTCTCTAGGAGTTCCACTGTTATCAAAAACACCTTTTTTTGCAGATTGAGCTTGTCTCATTAAAGCAATATTACAAGGAGCGGCTTCATTCCATGTTGAAACAACCCCGACAAATGGTTTTGCAATGTCACTTTTTTTTAAATTCATTGCATAATAAAAAGATCTATGTGGGGCTCTATCAGGACCAACTGTAGTATGACGACTAGGCAATTTTGATTTATCAAATTTCATAATTAATTTTTAATAGATATTATACTTTCTAATTGATTTAAATCATTTACTAATCTCTTTAAATTATCTTTTTCCTTATCAACTACATCTTTTGGAGCTTTATTTATAAAAGATTTATTAGAAAGTTTATTTTTTGTTACGCTAATAGTGTTTTTAATTAAATCTATTTTTTCTTTTACTTTAATAATTTGATCTTTTAAGGAAATTTCTGTGGCAAACTTAATAAGAATAGCATCTCCATCTAAATAAATTGGCATTATATTTTGGTTTTTTTCAGTTTTGTTAAAATAATTTTCAACTCTTGAAGCTTTTTTAAAAATTAAAAAATTTCTATCTAAAAAATTTTTTTTATTTTTTGGCAAATAATCAGTGCAAACATCTACAAAACTGCCAGGTGAAACTTGTAAAATAACTTTTGTAGAACGTATCAAGCTAACAAGCTTAATTAACCAATTAATTAATTCAATATTATTGTTTTTAATTAAATTAATTTCTTTATTAGAATAAAAATTAATTAAAGGACTTTTGTATAATTCAGAAAATTTTAATCTATTCCATAGTTCTTCAGTAATAAAAGGTATAAACGGGTGAAGAGTCAAAAGAATATTAGAAAATATAAAACCAAAAACTTTTTTGGTTTCTTTAATTTGGTTTTGATTATCTGAATAAAAAATTGACTTTGAAAATTCTAAGTACCAGTCACAAAATATATTCCAAACAAAATTATAAATTTCTTTAGATGCCTCATCAAATCTAAAACTTTTTATATGATTTTCGATATTTTTACTGGCATGAATGTATTCATTAATAATCCATTGATTAAATTCTAATTTTACTTCTTTACTATCAATTTTAATATTATGGTTACATTTATTAAAATCACAAAATTTAGAAACGTTCCAAATTTTAGTTAAAAAATTTCTATAACCTTTAACTCTTTCTTCTGAAAGCTTTACATCCCTGCCTGGTGAGGCCATCGACATTAAAGTAAATCTTAAGGCGTCCGCTCCATATTTTTTTATCAAATCTAAAGGATCTATAACATTTCCTTTTGATTTAGACATTTTTTGACCATGCTCATCTCTAACTAACGCATGTATATAAACTTTATCAAAAGGGACTTTTTTTGTTACAAACAATCCCATCATCATCATTCTAGCCACCCAAAAAAATAAAATATCAAATCCTGTTACCAAAACTGATGTTTTATAAAATCTTTTAAAATTATAAGTTCTTTTTGGCCAGCCTAAACTTGCAAATGGCCATAGAGCTGAGGAAAACCAAGTGTCTAAAACATTGCTATCTTGATTAATGGGAGAATTTTTTTTTTTATAAAATTTATCAGCCTGTTTTTGAGCATCATTTTGATCTTTTGCTGAAAAAATATTTCCATCGCTTCCATACCAAATAGGGATTTGATGACCCCACCAAATCTGTCTAGAAATACACCATGGCCGAATATCTTTTAGCCATAAATTATAAGTTTTTGTCCATGACTCTGGAAAAAAAATAGTTCTTTTATTTTTTACAGCTTTTAAAGCCTCCGTTGACATTTTTTTTACATTTAAAAACCATTGTTCTGTGAGATAAGGTTCGATGATAGAATTTGATCTATCACCATAAGGGACATTATGTTTTATTTTTTCTTCTTTTTCTAAAGCATTAATTGATTTTAAATTTTCTATTATTAATTTTCTCGCTTCAAATCTATCAAGACCACAATATTTTTGAGGACAATTTTTATTAAGTCTCCCGTCAGATTCTAAAATATTAATTTTTTCAAGATTGTGTCTTAGTCCAACTTCATAATCGTTAAAATCATGAGCGGGAGTAATTTTTACAGCACCAGATCCTTGAGTTGGATCAGCATAATCATCTGTTATTATTTTAATTTGCTTATCTATAATTGGGATTTTTACATATTTATTTATTAATTTTTTATATCTTTTATCTTTGGGATTAACTGCAATTGCAGTGTCGGCAAATATTGTTTCTGGTCTAGTAGTGGCTATTGTTATAAAATCATTTTTATTAAAAAAATATTTAATATAATAAAGTTTCCCCTCCACTTCTTTTTGCACCACTTCTAAATCAGAGATCGCAGTTTTTAATACTGGATCCCAATTAGATAACTTATAATCTTTATAAATAAGCTTTTGTTTGTGTAATTCTAAAAAAACTTTTATTACTGCTTCGGACATAAACTTGTCCATTGTAAATCTTGTTTGTGACCAATCGCATGAGGAGCCTAACTTTTTTAGTTGATTTATAATTAAATTTCCGGAATGTTCTTTCCAGTTCCAAACTTCTTTTAAAAACCTATCTCTACCTAATATTTTTTTTGTTTGATTTTTTTCATTAAGTTTTTTTTCAACAACAAGTTCAGTTGCAATTCCAGCATGGTCTGTTCCTGGTTGCCATAAAGTTTCATATCCTTTTATTCTATAAAATCTAACTAATAAATCTTGAATAGAAATGTTGAGAGCGTGTCCCATATGCAAATTACCAGTTACGTTAGGAGGTGGAATTACGATTGAAAAATATTTTTTTTTATTATTTTTAATAGGTTCAAATAATTTATTGCTTTCCCAAAAATTATAAATTTTATCTTCTATCTCTAAGTGATTATAATTATCCTCTAACATTAGAAATAAAATTCTTCTTTATCAATGTAATTAATTAAAATTGGTGCACTTGCATTCATAATTTTTAATTTTTCATAACCACTTGTTTTTTTGCTAAAAAGATAAATGCTTGAAGAGTTCTCTTCTTTTAAAATACATATTAATTTTCCATTAACATTTAGCTGATCTAATAAATTTAAAGGGTCTGCATTCACCGTTCCGTTTATAATAATTTTGCTAAATTTTTTGTCTAAGACATTAAGTTGCCTATAATTAAAAAAGAAAACATTAACATTTATACAATTATTTTTTTTTATATTTTTTGTTGTTAAGTCATATACGTCTTTGTCTTGCTCAATTGAATAAACGGTATTTACTAAATTAGCCAATACAGAAGTTGTATACCCTCCACCAGAACCTATTTCTAAAATAACATCTGGCAATTCTGGTTTTATAATATTCAGAAATTTTGCGAAGATTAGTGGTTTTAGAATGAAGCTATCTTTAGAAAATTTTATATGGTCGTCTATATAAGATAAGTTTTTTAATGAATCAGGTAGAAAATTTTCTTGCTGAACTTTCTGAAATGCAGCGATTAAATTTTCATCTGTAATATTATTAGGCCTTAATTGGCTCTCAATCATATTTAATTTTCGAATATTGTGTTGCATAATATTTGCGAGTTAAGAAAACTAAATATATATACACGATAGCTATTAGAAAATAATACAGAAAAAATATGGCCACGTGGCGGAATGGTTACGCAGAGGACTGCAAATCCTTGTATCCCAGTTCGATTCTGGGCGTGGCCTCCAAATTAATATTGTTTTTAAAAAAAAAAATCGTATTGTGCTTTTTTATTCCCCGATAGCTCAGCTGGTAGAGCAGTTGACTGTTAATCAATTGGTCGGAGGTTCGAGTCCTCCTCGGGGAGCCAAAAAAATATTAAGCAGTTTTTGATAACTTCTTTGACTGCAAAATATTTAAAAGTTTTTCTTTTTCAATTTCTGATAATTTGCTTATAAAATTTTCTAAAGTAATTTCGCCTTTAACTTGCGATTCTGAATTTTGAAAATCTTTGTATTCTTCAAAAAAATATTTTACTGGAACTTTTAAAAAATTAGCTAATTGTAATAATCTACTTGAGCTAACTCCATTGGTTCCTTTTTCATATTTTTGGATTTGTTGAAATGTAACATTAATTGCTCTTGCTACTTGAGTTTGTGTAAGTCCAAGAGCCGATCTTCTAGCTCTTAGCTGCTTCCCTAAATGTTGATTTAATTCCAGTGACATTGATCCCTTTATTTAAATAATAAAATCTGATTAAACGTATTTTGTAATAAGAAATCAAGTCATAAAATTAAAAAAAATAAAAAATGTCACTCTCTGTTTTTTGGCTTAAAGATGATTTTAGAATATCAAATAACCAAGCAATAAAAGCGTTAATTGAAGACAAAAGTAGTGAAAAAAAAACTATTTATATATATGAAAAACAACAATACCAGTTATGTGAAACTCAAAAATGGTGGCTAGCGAGATCCTTAGAAATATTCAAAGAAAAATTAGAAAGTTTAAAAATTATGCTTGACGTCGTTCATGAAAATTCGACAAAAAGCATCAAAAAACTCATTACTAATAGCTCTCTTACGCGCATTTACTGGAACAAATCTTGTCATATTAACGAAAATATTATTGAGGATGATATTAAAAAGATTTTAAAAGATAATAATATTTTTTATAAAGAATTTGAAGCTAATTTACTTAATCCTGTAGAAAAAATTAAAAAAGATGATGGAACTCCATTTAAGGTATTTACTCATTATTGGAAAAAAGCTGAACAAATCTATCTAAAAAATAACGATAAATATAATAGTAAAATATTTAAAAATTATAATCAAAATTTAACAAAAGATAAAAATATCGAGGCTATATATCCCAAAAAAAATTGGTATAAAAAATTTGAAAAATATTGGGAACCAAGTGAAGAAAAGGCAAAAGAAATATTAGATAATTTTATTAAAAAAAGTATTGAACACTATGCTATAAATAGAGACATTCCGTCAGTTGAAGGTACATCAAAATTATCACCATATATAAAATTTGGGCAAATTTCAGTTCACCAAATAATGCAAAAATGTTTGGAAATTAAAAATAAAAAAATTGGATATAGAAAGTATATTAATGAAATTGGCTGGAGAGAATTTTCACACTCTTTACTTCATAACTTTCCTGAAATGGAAGCAAATAATCTTAGAAAAGATTTTGATAATTTCAAATGGAATAAAAATGAAAAGTTACTATTTAAATGGAAAAAAGGATTAACCGGATATCCAATTGTTGATGCTGGTATGAGAGAACTTTATGAAACTGGATGGATGCATAATAGGGTCAGAATGATTACAGCTTCATTTTTGGTAAAACATTTAAGAATTCACTGGTTAGAGGGAGAAAAGCATTTTAGAAATACACTACTAGATTTTAATATAGCTAATAATGTTTCAGGTTGGCAATGGGTTGCGGGTACAGGAGCTGATGCCGCTCCATACTTTAGAATCTTTAATCCAATCTTGCAGGGTGAAAAATTTGATCCGAGTGGTAATTATGTAAAAAAATGGTGCCCTGAATTAAAAAATATACCGAATGAATTTTTACATAAACCTTGGGAAATGCCGGAAGCATTACAAAAAGAAAAAAATATTATAATAGGAAAAACATATCCATCTCCAATTGTTAAACATGAAGAAGCACGAAATTCAGCCTTGAGAGCTTTTAAAGAATTAAAGAAATGAAAAAGAAAATTGCCATTATAGGAAGTGGCATTTCTGGTTTGACTGCTGGGTTTGAACTTAGCAAAAAATATGAAATTCATATTTACGAAAAGAATTCATACCTTGGTGGCCACACTCATACTCATAAGATAACAGAAAATAATAAGAAATATTATATTGATAGTGGATTTATAGTTTTTAATAACAAAACTTATCCAAATTTTATAAATTTATTAAAGAAATTAAATGTAAATTCAGAAAATACAAGTATGAGTTTTTCTGTCAATTACCCCTTTGAAGATTTCGAATGGTCAGGAAAAAATTTAAAAAGCATTATTTTTAAAAATAAAAATTTTTTTTCAATAAAATTTTTAAAGATTATTATTGGCATAATAAAATTTAATTTTATTGCTAAAATGAATAAAAAATCTTTTTTAAAAATAAAAATCGATACTTTTCTTAAAAAGTTCAATTTTAGTGAAGAATTTAAAAAATATTATTTATACCCGATGTGTGCATCAATCTGGTCAAATCCTATAAATAAAATAAAAAATTATAAAACTCATTTCCTTATTGAATTTTTTATTAACCATGGTCTGGTTAATTTATTTTTTAGACCTCAATGGAAAGTGGTTAAACTAGGTAGTAATAAATATATTGAAAAGATCATAAGTTTATCTGATATTAAATTTTTCCTTAATAACAACGTTAAATCAATAAAAACTAGTAATGATCAAATTAAAATAAAAAATAAAAATAAATTAATAAATTATGATTATTTAATATTTGCTAACCATGCCAATGAAATAAGCAAGATACTTCCAAATCATTTTAAAAAACAAAAAAAAATATTATCATTAGTAGATTATCAAACTAATGATGCTTGCTTACATACTGATTCATCATTAATGCCAAAGAATAAATATAATTGGTCAAGCTGGAATTTTATTAAAGCCAAAGATGACACTGCAAGACTGACGTACTGGATGAATTATTTACAAAATCTAAAGTGTAAAAAAAATTATTTTGTCACATTAAATTCAAATAATTTAATAAATAAAAATAAAATAATAAAAAAAATAAAATACAGTCATCCTGTATTTAAACATAATAAAGAATATACATATAAAAAATTACAAGAAATCCAAGGTCTTAAAAATATTTACTACTGTGGTGCATGGTGTGGTTATGGTTTTCATGAAGATGGTGTTGTGTCGGCAAAAAAAATCACAAATTGTTTATTGTAATGCAAAGTTCACTTCAACTAGCAAGCGTATTTCATAAAAGGATTTTTCCATATAGTCATCATTTTAAATACAAAACATTATCCGTTCTCATTAATTTAGAGGAATTAAATAAAATAAATAAATTATTTTTATTTTCAGTGAACTCATTCAATCTTTTTAGTTTTTTTTTTAAAAATCATGGTGAAAGGAATGAAAATGCTAATCCTAAATATTTTATATTAAAGCAAATTTCAAAAAGATTTAATGATAAAAAAAATTATACTATATATCTCTACTGCACACCTTCATTACTAGGATACGTATTTAATCCTATTTCTATTTATTTATGTAAAAACTATAAAAATGAAATTAAATACATTTGTTACGAAGTAAAAAATACACATCATGAGCAACATTGCTATTTTATAAAAATAAATAAAAAATCAAAAAAAATATATTCAGAATTAAAAAAGGAATTTTATGTATCACCATTTTTACAGATGAATTTAAGATATAAATTTTATTTACTAGAAAACAAAAATAACTTTTTATTAAACATAAATGTGTATAAAAAGAATCAAATAATTCTTAAAACAGGAATATCTTCTAAGCCTACACCCCTTAATAGTATTTCCCTCCTGTCTAAACTTATTGGAAATCTATTTTTTGCTCAAAAAATTATGATTCTTATTCATTATCAAGCAATTAAAATTTTTAAGAAGCAAAAATCTTTTTTTATCAAACCAAAAAAAAAGAATGATACAGTATCTTATTATGGATAGTTTATTTAGAAAATATTTAGATTTTAAACTTAAAAATATTATGTGGGGTGAGATAAAGGTTAACTTTAAAGATTCATATGAAAAAATTTTTAAAGCTAAAAATGGAAACATAACTTCTAATATTTTTATTAAAGATAATTCTTTTTTTAAAGATGTACTTTTTAGGGGAGAACTAGGTTTTGCAGAGTCTTATATTAATAATAAATGGGAAACGTCTAATCTGACAAATTTATTAAAAATATTATTAAAAAATCAACAAATTAAAAATAAAAATTGGGCTAATAATTATTTTTCAGCTTTTATTGAAAAAATAAAATTTATTCTAAAATCAAATTCCATCAATCAAGCAAAAAGGAACATTCATTATCATTATGATCTTGGGAATAAATTTTATTCTTTATGGTTAGACGCTTCTATGACTTATTCTTCTGGAATATTTCTTAATGATAATGATGATTTATTGACATCCCAAAATAATAAGTATGATAACATTCTAAGAAATTTAGATGTCCAATCTTCTGATATCGTTCTTGAAGTTGGTTCAGGCTGGGGCGGTTTTATAAAAAGAAATTATGAAGTGACCAAATGTCAAGTTGAAGGCTTAACAATTAGCAACCAACAATTTACTTACGTTAATGAGCTAATAAAAAATAACAAATTAATAAGTAATTCTAAAATTATATTAAAAGATTATAGAAAATTAGATTCTATTAATTATTATGACAAGATTGTCTCTATAGAGATGTTTGAGGCTGTTGGAAAAAAATATTGGGATATTTATTTTAAAACTTTGAGTCGGGTACTTAAAAAAAATGGAAAAGCTTGCTTTCAAATAATAACAATTAACGATAAGGAATATTCAAATTATATTAATCAAGTTGATTTTATACAAAAATATATATTTCCTGGCGGGGTCCTTCCTTCAAAAAAAATTCTATATAAGTTATTTAGGGAGAATAATTTTGAATTATATGAAGAAAAATCCTTTGGCAAAGACTATGCAAAGACATTAAGGATTTGGAAAGAAAATTTTAATAATTCCTGGAATAATATTTCAAAAATCAGCTTTGATGAAAAATTTAAAAATTTATGGAATTATTATTTAAGTTATTGTGAAACTGGATTTGAAACAGAACATACTGATGTAAGTCAATTTTTTTTGAGAAAAATTATATGACATCGCTAATTTAAAGTCTTTAACTGATAGCTCCATTCTCCTTTAATGGAAAAATCCATCGTTACCCATTGAAATGAATTCTCTGTAAAGCCTATTTTTATATCAATTTTTTCTTCCTTGTCTTTAACATTAAAAAACTGAACAATTTGTTTTTTATTATTGATAGTTCGTTCTTCTTTATTTAAAAAAGTTATCTTTGTTTCTGTAGATCTGCAACTTTGTGCTGCTACAAAATTATTATTAGATAAGATGTCATGATTCCACCAAGTTCCTAATGAAAAATCTTTTTTAGAGGAATATTTAAAAAATTTACCTTCAGTAGTGCCATCAAAGTTATATTCACCGTTAGTTGAGATTGTAATATTACAATAATCTTTATCGTTTCCATCTTTAGTTGTTGATTTAAATTCAATTAATTTATTACCTTTATAAATCTCTCTACCTAGAGAGTGATATTTATAAATAGAAACACCTAATAATTTAATATCAAAATATACATCTGTTGAAATTTCTTTAAGGCCATTCTTGTTAATA